>SKPT01000363.1 GCA_007119405.1 Phycisphaeraceae bacterium | reverse complement strand
GTCGTACGACGCGGCGACGCAGACGATCACGTTCGATGAGTTGGGCCAGCCGCCGTACGACGACCGGCCGACGCGTTACGCGGTGGCGAACGCGACGACGGCGGCGGTGCTGGACGGGCCGGGGCAGTACGTCGTCGCCGAGCACGAGGCGGACGAGGACGGGCGCGTGCCCGTGTACCTGTGGCCATTGGATGACGCGGATCCGAACGAGGCGGGGCAAGGGGCGGGGCAAGAGGCGGGGGTGACGATTTCGCTGCATGGCGTGGCGATGCAGCTCGGGCCACAGGTCGGGCATCTGACGATCGAGGGGTTCAGGATTCAGCGCTACCGCCAGGCGATCAACAAGGTGCACTGGGACGTGGAGCAGCGCACGAGCGACATCACGATCCGCGACAACGTGATCACGGGCATCCGGGCGGCGGGGTACTCGCGGGCGGTGTACCTCTACCGCGTGGACGACCTGCTCATCGAGGACAATTACCTGCACGACAACCCCAAGATGCGGGGCCTGGGCATTCACACGGGAGATCGGCCGATCTTCCGCAACAACCGCCTGGAGCGCATGGGCCGGACGCCGATCACCTTCTTCTTCGCCGTGGACGGCAAGATTCAGAACAATTACATCGCGCACAACCGGGGCACGCACAGCAACGGGATGTCCGTGTACCTGGAATGCGAGGACATCCTCGTCGAGGGCAACTACGTCTACGACTCCAACGTCCCGCTGACCGTCAATGACACCAACGGGTTGACGGTGCGCAACAACGTGCTGGACGGCTCGGGCAGCCAGCCGATCTCGTTCTGGCAGGGGGTCACCGGCGAGGTGCGCATCGAGCACAACACGCTCGTGGGCGGTGGCCGTGACAGCGGGCTGTACATCGGCGGGACGGGGGACCGTGACGGGGCGAGCTTCGAGGGGATGCGGATCACCTTCGTGAACAACATCATGGACGGGCCGATCATGCACATCATGCGCGGGGCGGACCCGCTGTGGACGCGGGGGGTGGAGCGTCGGCACAACATCTACCTGCGCGTGCCGGAGGGGTTCGACTTCGGCGAGGGTGAGCAGGTGGTGTCGGACGCCGAGGTGTTGTTCGTGGACGTTGCGGGCAGGGACTACCGCCTGCGCGCCGGGAGTCCGGCGATCGGCGCGGGCGAGGATGCCGGGGTCGGCGAGGACATCGAGGGGACGGCGCGGCCGCAGGGCGAAGGCTTCGACGTGGGGGCGTATGAGTACGTGGCCCGGCAGTGAGCGGCGCGCCGCACACAGCAGCCTTCGGCGTGCTGTGGGGCACCCGACGCCGTGAACGATTGATGTAGGGTGGGTAGAGCGAAGCGAAACCCACCACGATGCTCGTAGATCCAAGGCAAGACCGGTGGGTTTCGCTTCGCTCTACCCACCCTACATTAGCGCCGCCGCCGAATCGTCCACGGCGTTGTGTGGCACCCGGCACCCGGCGTATCCGGCAAGGTCGGCGTCAGGGTTGGATGCGGGCGATGGCGGTCAGCAGGTTGCGTTGGATGGTCCGGCCGGCGTCGGTGTCGGCTTCGGCCCAGTCGGGCAGGTGCTGGATGCCGAGGCGGCCGCGGCCGTGGTAGACGGCCAGAGCGAGGAGGATGTCGTCGGCGATGCCGGGTCGGCCGATGACCACCAGGCCCTGGGCGGCGTGTCGGCCGTCGAAGATCAGGCCCTGCTCGTCGGCGATCCGCTGAAGCTGCCGGATGACGCTGTTGACGGGCGCGTCGCGGTGGGGCGTCGGCTCGACGGAGCGCGGCGGCAGGTCGTAGTGGCGCACCAGCGTGAGCAGGGCGAGCGACGCGGAGCGGGCGTCGGTCAGCGGCGGGGCGGCGCGGGCGTCAGGCGGCAGGGCGGGGATGGGCTCCTCGCCGACCGTCTGCTGCTCGACAACGGGCTCGGGCCGGGCGCAGGCGGTAAGAAACGCGGCGAGCAGGAGGCAGGGCAGCGTGGTGCGCATGGTGAGCGTCCGTGGTTGGCGCAGCCCTGTCGCCCGATCGTAGGCGCGCGCGATGCGCCACGCGGTGCGAAGACGCAGGGCATCAGGCACGGACAAGGCCCTGAACTCTGGTTGTAGGGTGGGTAGAGCGAAGCGAAACCCACCGGTTGCGGCGGAAATCCACGGCCAGCGCGGTGGGTTTACCGGCGTTCGCCGGTGCCGCAGCCATCGCTGCGCTCCACCCACCCTACATCAGCGCCGCCACGCGCAAAGTTCACGGCGTTGCGTGGCACCCGGCGGATCCGGGATCAGGATCAAGACCAGCATCAGGCCGAGGCGGTGGGCTCGTCGCCGTTGTTGTCGGTGGGGGAGGCGGGGGTGAGCGTGTTGGGGGAGTGGGCCAGGGTGTGGGTGGGGGCGTTGGGGTGGTTGGCGGCGTCGAAGTCGTTGATGCGGTCGACGAGCAGGCGCAGCCGGCCGTAGTCGCGCCGGGTGAAGGCCAGGCGCAGCCGGGGCAGGTCCATGAACTCGTCCTCGGGCGGCTGGGCGGGGCCCTGGGTGATGCGGCCTGTGGCGACGAGGTCGGCGAAGGCGTCGTTGAGCTCGTGGAGCTGGGCGTCGGTCAGCGGGCGGGCGAGGCGCAGCACGAGCTCGTCGTCGACGAAGCGCTGCGAGTGGTAGTTGCGGTAGAAGTGCAGGACGTGCTGCGCCGCGTCGTGCGGGTCGTCGGTGACGTGGTAGAGGTTCAGGTCCTCGGGGCTGATCATTTCGTTGGCCAGAAGCTGGGTGCGCACGTAGTGGTCCCACTGCTTCCAGTAGTCGCCGCCTTTGCGGTCGACCATCACCACGGGCTGGAGCGGCGCCTTGCCGGTCTGGATGAGGGTGAGGGTCTCATAGCCTTCGTCGTGGGTGCCGAAGCCGCCGGGGAAGAGGATGATGGCGTGGGACTGCCAGACGAAGACGAGCTTGCGGGTGAAGAAGTAGCGGAAGGTGATGAGCTTGGGGTCGCCGACGATGTAGTCGTTGGCGTTGGTTTCGAAGGGCAGGCGGATGGCGACGCCGAAGGAGGCTTCGCGGCCGGCGCCGCCGTGGCCGGCGCGCATGATGCCGTCGCCGGCGCCGGTGATGACCATCCAGCCGTGGCCGGCCATGTGCTTGGAGAACTCGACGGCGGCGAGGTAGGCGGGGTCGTCCTCGCGCGTGCGCGCCGAGCCGAAGATGGAGACCTTCGGCGTGTGCTTGTACTGGCGGAAGACTTTGAGCGCGTAGCGCAGCTCCTTGAGCGAGCGTGAGATGAGCTTGAGCTCGCCGAGGTCGGCGCCGTCGGTGATGAGCTTGAGGCTGGTGTGCAGCAGCTCGCGGATGCGCAGGCCGGCCTCGGTGTCGGGGTCGGCGCCGAAGTCGCGGATGAGCTGGTCGATCTCGTCGAGGCGCTGCTG
>SKPT01000291.1 GCA_007119405.1 Phycisphaeraceae bacterium | reverse complement strand
CCGTCGTGCGCAAGCTCATCGAGGCCTCGGGCAACATCCTCTACGAGTGCTACAACTCCGCCGAGCCCGCCGGCGACCTGCTCGACCGCGCCGAGCGCGACATCTTCGAGCTCGCCGAGACACGCGTCGACCAGAACGCCTCCGCCCTGAGCGAGCTGCTTCAGGAGACCTTCGACCGACTCCAGGCCGACGACGGCGGCCACGTCACCGGCGTCGAGACCGGCTTCTACGAGCTCGACGAGATGACCAACGGCCTTCAGCCGGGCGAGCTCATCATCGTCGCCGCACGCCCCTCCATGGGCAAGACCGCCTTCGCGCTGAACATCGCCGAGCACGTCGCGGCCGTCTCCGGCCAGGCGTCGGCCGTCTTCTCCATGGAAATGTCACGTCAGCAGCTCGCCCAACGCCTGCTCTGCTCACGCTCGGGCGTCGACGCCCACAAGCTGCGGCGAAACCTGCTCAGCCAGGACGACTTCGGCCGACTCTCCATGGCCGTCGGCTCACTCTCCGAGGCCCCGCTCTACATCGATGACACGCCCGGCCTGACGCTGCTGGAGCTGCGCGCCAAGTCCCGCCGCATGGCCGCACGCCACGACGTCAAGGCCATCTTCGTCGACTACCTTCAGCTCATGAGCGCCCCGGGCTCGGAATCCCGCCAGCAGGAGGTCTCGGTCATCAGCCGCGGGCTCAAGGCGCTGGCGCGCGAGCTCAGCGTCCCCGTCGTCTGTCTCTCGCAGCTCAACCGCCAGGCCGAGTCGCGCGAGGGCCATCGCCCGCGCATGAGCGACCTGCGCGAGTCGGGCTCCATCGAGCAGGACGCCGACGTGGTCATGATGCTCCACCGCGAGAGCTACTACCACCGCAGCGACCCGGAGTGGGAGCAGGCCAACCCGGAGCGCGTCAACGAGGCCGAGGTGATCATCGCCAAGCAGCGCAACGGCCCGACGGGCACGGTGCACCTGGTCTTCGACGGCGCCACCACGCGCTTCAAGAACATGGCCCACGGCGGGGGTGGTCCCGGCTGACCCCCTTCAACGCGCGCCCCCTGCTAACGCCCGTCCTGAGCGAGTCCGCGAGCGAAGGGCGGGATTGCTGAAAAACCCTCGACCCGCGCACGTGCGCGCATCGCTTCGGAAATCCCGCCCTTCGCATCCGCTCAGGACGGGCGTTAATCCCGTCTCCCTCTTCTGCGTCCTCCGCGCTCTCCGCGCCCTCTGCGAGAACCTCCCCGCGCCCTCTGCGAGAACCCCCGCGGCCCGCTACCATGGCCGTTTCGCATCACATGAGGGCGACACGCATGAATCTTCACTGGACCCGGCCGTGGCAGGTGGCGATGGAGGCGGTGACGCTCGCGGCCCGGGCCACGCGCGCCGTGCAGTGGGAGCTCGTCACCGCCGACACGCTCGAGAAGAAAGACCGCAGCCCCGTCACCGTCGCCGACTTCGCCTCCCAGGCGCTCGTCTGCGAGCGCTTGGCGGGCTGGTTCCCTGACGAGCCCGTCGTCGCCGAGGAGGACGCCGACGCCCTGCGCGAGCCGGGCCACGAGCCGCTGCGCGACGCCGTCGTGCGCCACGTCGCCATCGCCCACGCCCGGTCAGGCGCCGCCAGAGCGCGCGACGTGCTGGCGTGGATCGACCATGGCAACGCGCTCGAGCCCAACGCCCGACGCAGCCCCGACCGCTTCTGGACACTCGATCCCATCGACGGCACCAAGGGGTTTCTGCGCGGCGGGCAGTACGCCATCGCCCTGGCCCTCGTCGAGCATGGCCAGGTCGTCCTCGGCGCCCTGGCGTGCCCGGCGCTGGCCTACCCCGACGGCACGCACCCCGGCACGCTGCTCATGGCCGCCCGCGGCGAGGGAACGTGGATGTACCCCCTGCCCAACCCGGGCCACGGCCAGGCGCAGCTCGCCCGCGTCGACCGCGTGGCCAACCCCGCCGACGCCCGCTTCTGCGAATCGGTCGAGTCGGGCCACTCCGACCAGGGCCAGTCGGCGCAAATCGCCCAGCGGCTGGGCATCACCGCCGAGCCGGTGCGCATGGACAGCCAGGCGAAGTACGCGGCCGTGGCGCGCGGCGACGCGTCGATCTACCTGCGCCTGCCCACCCGGGCCGACTACCGCGAGGCGATCTGGGACCACGCCGCCGGCGCGATCGTCATCGCCGAGGCCGGCGGCCGGGTGACCGACATCGCCGGCGAGACCCTGGACTTCTCGCGCGGCCCGCGCTTGCAGCGCAACCGGGGCATCGTCGCGAGCAACGGCCACGTCCACGACGCCGTGCTCGAGGCGGTCGGCGCGGTGGCGGGGACGGTGGCGGGGGCCGGCGCGGGGGCGGCGACGGCGCGGCCGTGAGAAGACGGGCAAGCCTGCAAAGGCAGGTAAGCCACTTGCCCACGACAGCCGGGAAAAAGAACGAATGGCTGTTGGCGCTGCCGCCAAGGCGTGGTAATCTCAACAATAATGATACGGGCGCCTTGGACGCTCGGGAGGGATCATTTCGCACTCGGTTCGATGCTCAGCAGGAGGGATTACCCATGATTCGCACCACTCGTTTGGCCTCATTGGCCGCCGCAACCGTCGCCGCGGGGTCGCTGCTGCTGGCGGCACCGGCCGAGGCAAGCCTGATCGCCTACGAAGGCTTTGACTACGACGAGGGAACCGAGTTGGTCGGCCAGGGCAACGGCGTGGGCTGGGCGGACGTGTGGGAGCAGGAGCAGTTCGGCCAGGACACGACCGTCACGGCCAACGCCATCCTCGAGTACGAGGACGCCCTAGGCCAGAGCCTGCCCCGTCAGGCTCTCGGTGCCCACATCACCCGCGTCTCGCGCGGCGCCGGCCGGGATCTGGCCAACCCAGTCACCTCCGGCGTCGCCTGGGCCAGCTTCCTCATGCACCCGACGTACAACCTCACGCCCGAGATGGAGGACACCGGCGAGGTCGATGAGGAGGGCAACCCCATCCTCGAGCCCACCGGTGAAGAGATCCTCACCAATCAACGCCTGCACGTCGAGCTGGGCAGCCTCCAGGTCGGCAAGTTCTCCAACGTCGACGAGTACGGGCTCGTCTTCGGCAGCGCCAGCGACTACTCCGACGTCGTCGGCTGGCCGGACGAAACCAACTTCTTCGTCGTCCGCTTCGACATCGGCGAGGCCAGCGACGATGGCCGCATCGACCTGTTCCTCAACCCCAACCTCGGGGCCGCCAACGAGCCTTCGCTCGGCGATGCCGACGCCACGCTCACCGGGCTGAACAGCGCCAACATGACGCTCGACCGCGTCAAGCTCATCGCCCAGGCCGGGGTGGCCGTGGACCGGTCGCGCGGATTCTTTGACGAGATCCGCGTCGGCGAGAGCTACGGCGCGGTGGCCATCCCCGAGCCCGGCTCGCTGGCGCTGCT
>SKPT01000012.1 GCA_007119405.1 Phycisphaeraceae bacterium | reverse complement strand
GATGGTGACGTGTTGCTCGTGGAGGGCGCGTCGGATGTTGCAACGCTCCTGACTCTCGGGGTGCCGGCGGTCGGGCGCAGCAGCGTCACGGCCGGTGGCGACATCCTGGCTGAGCTGCTCCGTCACCGGGCGGAGGACGTGGTCGTGCTTGGCGAGCGCGATCGAAAGGCCAACGGCACTTGGCCGGGCCGCGACGGCGCGCTGCACATCGCAAGACATCTTGCGGAGGCTTGGGGCCGGCCGGTGCGGTGGGCATTGCCGCCGTCGCCGGCGAAGGACGTCCGGGCATGGCTCGCGTCCCGCATGGCCGGGCATGAGCATGGCGAGTTCCTCCAGCCGCGGTTGTACGAAGACCTGATGGCGGCGCTACAAGCCGATATGCAGACAGTGGAGCCAACCGCGCGCGGAATGGCCGGGCCTGTCTCGCGCTGCCTCGCCGACATCCAGCTCGAGTCGATCGAGTGGCTGTGGTGGCAGCGGCTGGCCTTGGGGAAGCTGACCGTGATCGCGGGCAATGGGGGCGTGGGCAAGAGCACCCTGACCCTGGATCTCGCCGCCCGCATATCCGTGGGCGCCGCCGTCCCGGACCGCCCAGACAAGTGCTTTTCGGTCGGGAAGTCCATTCTGATCAACGCCGAGGACAACCCGGGAGACACCATCCGCCCGAGACTGGAGGCCGCGGGCGCAAACCTTGAACACATCCACATTCTCGACGCCGTTCGAGATCCTCACCCCGGTGCCGGCGAGCCGGTGGAGCGCGGCTTCAATCTTGCAACCGACATCCGGCACCTCGAGGCTCTGCTTGAGGAACTCGGCGACGTAAAACTCGTGGTCATCGACCCCATCACCGCCTACCTCGGCAAGGCCGATGATCACCGTAACGCGGAGATCCGGGGGCTCCTGGCGCCGCTGGCCACCTTCGCGGCGAAGCATCGTGTGGCCGTGTTGGCGGTCACGCACCTCAACAAGGGTCAGAACGAAGTGATCCACCGCATTGTGGGCAGCATCGCCTGGGGGGCCGCCGCAAGAACGGTGCTCGCGGTCGCTAAGGACAAGAAGGACGACAACCGTCGGTTGGTATTCGTGGTGAAAACCAACATTGCCCCCGAGGTCGCAAGCGTGGCCTATCGGATCGAGTCCAGCGGAACCGGCGGGGAGGTCGGTATCGTGCACTGGGACACGGAGCCGGTCGAGGTGACCGCAGAGGAGGCTCTCGGGCCCAGCAAACGCGGCCCGACTCCGGACGAGCGCCAGCAGGCTGAGCAGTGGCTGGCAGGGCTGCTGGCTGACGAACCCCTGCCCGCGCGCGAGATTGAGCGGCGAGCGAAGGAGGCGGACCTCTCCATGGGGACGGTACAACGAGCAAAGAGATCGCTCCGCATTCGGTCCTTCAAGGACGGCTTGGGCGGGTGGATGTGGATGTTGAGAGGCGAGCCGACGTCGCACATCCAAAACCTGCGCACCTTCACCGAAACCTGCGCACCTTCCGACGGGGAAGCTAAGGCCGCCAATTGGATGGTGGCCCCTGCCCAAGAAAAGGACGCGTTCCAGAGTTTCTCAGCTGAAGGTGATCAGGATGTGCAGGTGCCGACGCGCGAGGAAGCGTGCGCTGACGCGACGCCCAACGCCTGGCCCCAGATGGCCACTGCACTGCTTTCTCGATGCCAGGACAACGAGGCTCGGACCGCGCTTTGGGACCAGTACGAGGAGCGTGCGGCCATCGCTCACTTCGACGGCGGCGTGACGCTCGATGAAGCAGAACGCCTTGCCTTCCTCGAGATTGAAGACTGTCTGAGTCAAAGTGACATGCAACCGGCCGTCCCAGACGCGTCAGCGACGGCGCCGTCCCGCCGAGATGCTTGTTCGCCTCCGGCGGTGCGGACGAGGCAAGCGGACTGCGGAGCCCGCTGATCGTGCCGCCTCACCCCACCTGTCCCATCACCTCAAGCGCACGCTTGTGGTTCTGCTCGGCATAGGTCTGGGTGATGGCCAGGCTGCTATGCCCCAGCACGATCGACGCCACTTCGATGCCGAACTCGCGGCGCAGCTCGGTGCCCGCGTTGTGGCGCAGTCGGTGTGGGCCCCACTTGTCCGCGCCAGACTTCTCACAGGCTCGATGGATCGCGCGCCGGTAGCTCGCCGTGGTGTAGTGATCGGCCATAACGCGCTCAGTCTTGCGCGGCGTGGGCTTTTGATTTACCCGTCGGCCCTTCGCTCCATCCTTGCGCTTCGATCCGGCGTGCGCTTCCCGCGGGCTGAATAACGGCTTGTCCAGCGCGCGATCCGGTACCAGGAACAGCCCGACGATCCGCCGGGCCTTGGGGCCAAAGTAGAGCGTGCGGGCCTTGCCGTGGTGTGCGGTCTTATGTTCGTCCAGGACCACCGTCCACACGTCGCCGCGGCGGTCGAAATCGGTGGCTTTGATCCGTACCAACTCGTCGGCGCGGGCACCGGTCAGCAACTGCAGGTCGATCAGGGCGCGCACCTGCCGGGGCAGGTGCCTGCGAATCCGCCGAACGTCGGCCCGTGGTACAGGCTTCACCGGGTCGCGCTCGCGGGCCTCCCCGCGGGCCAACGCCGCCAGCGTGGCGAGTCGCCGGTGGACGCGCTCGCTGCAGAGTTCCTCGCTCGCGCCCCATTTGAACGTCTGGCGGATCCGGGACACCTGCTTGTTGATGTGGCTTCGGCTCCAACCGGCGTCAACCATCGCCTGCCGCGCCACCCGCAGCCGTTTGGGGCCAAACTCATCGGCCGGCGTCGAGCCGTACAGGTGGCGGACCTTCCGAACCGCCGCCTCGATGGTGTCCGCCTCGGATTTCGCATAGCGCCGCCGCGCCCACTTGACGTAGGCCACGAGCACCTCGGCGACGGGCGCAGGCTCGTTGGTGTCACCAGTGGCGTCGGGCATGCTCCGGCCGTTGATGAGCCACTCGGCGATCGTCCGGTCATAAGCCTCCCTCGCTTTGGCCGTACCCCACCGGCCTAGCTGGACGCGCTGGCCTTCAATTTTGACGTAGGCTTGGTGCCGGTCACGGCACATACGCGGCGGGCGATTCGTAAGTCGGGGCATGGTGCGAGCCTCCAGAAAAGTTCACAGTGTGACCTTTTCGCGGTGCCGCACCTTCAAGGAAGGGTTGACGCTAACGCACGTCGTCGACGGTTCTTATGTCAATGGGCGATACTGGACTCGAACCAGTGACCTCACGGGTGTGATCCGTGCGCTCTAGCCAACTGAGCTAATCGCCCGCGTGCGACCACAGCATATCGCCCTGGCAAAGGCGGTCAACCATCGCCGCTCACGAGGAGCCCGTGGCCCGCGGCTCGTCGGCGGTCGCGGCCTGGCCGGTGTCCAGCTCTTCCTTCTCGTTCTTCTCAAGCCGCGGCGCGCCGGCGTTGTT
>SKPT01000417.1 GCA_007119405.1 Phycisphaeraceae bacterium | reverse complement strand
TGGCGTCGGCGCGGATGCGGGCGTTCGAGCCCGGCCAGTCGGCCGTCCAGTCCTCGTCGGCGACCTTGAACTCGTACGTCGCCCCGTCCGTCAGCCCGGTGACCGTGGCCTGGTAGTGGCCCGGCGCGACCTCCGTCATCTGGTCGTCCAGCGACCAGCCGTTGAAGTCGCCGCGCACGAACCACGGGTCCGCCACCGCCGCCGCCGGCAGCGACACCGCCACCGCCAATGCCATCAACCCTCGCTTGTACATGATCCACTCTCCTTGTCGATGCAAATGATGATTCTCGTCCCTCCGGGCGACGCCGGCCGCCGCCCCTCCTTCAATTCTGTGCCTACCCGCCGCGATGCAACGTCTCTGCCTCCTTTCCTCCCTGCGCGATCAACGCAGATGGGGTGAGATGTTGACCTGGTGCCAGCGATCCTGCCCCGTCGTGCTGGCGTGGCCGTCCGCGAACGCCACGTTCACCCGGTCGCGATGGCGGTCGGCCTGGTTCTCGCGAATGGGCAGCTTCACCCGCGCCCACTCGGCGCTGTACACCGACGCCAGCGTCCCCGCCTCCTGCTCCGACGCCCCCCACGCCTGCGGCACGCCGATGTACATGAGAATGTCGCCCCGATTGACCGGCTGCGCGCCCGTGGCCTGCCGCGTCCCCCCGTCCAGCAGCAGCGCCGTGCTCGACGCGCTGGCCACCTCGTCCAGGTTGCCCCCCACCGGCGGGCCGCCCTCGGGACGAATCCCCTGGCTGGGCGACCACTGGCCCCAGCCGTCGGCGTTCCACGACAGCACCACCGACGTCAAATCCGCGTTCACCGAATACGACAGCGGGTTGCGCAGCTCCGGCTGCCAGATGTTGTTGTAGACGTAGTGCCCGTCGTCCTCCCCCGGCCCCTGGAACGAGTCCGACGGGCACATGAACGCCTCCGAGACGCTTGGCTCGCTGCTGTCGAACGTCTCATCCTCGAACCCGCCCATGTAGGGCACCAGGGCGCTGGCCCAGTCCTTGATCCGCCCGTCCCCGAAGTAGGCGTAGTAGCGCCCGCCCGGCCCCGGCGCCCGCTGGAACGCGCCCCAGAGCAGGTCGCTGGAGCTCGTCTGCACCCACCCGTTGGCCTCGGTGGCGAAGTTGTGCGACGCGGTGGCCATCTGCCTGACGTTCGACAGGCACTGGCTCTGGCGCGCCGCGCCGCGGGCCGCGGCCAGCGCCGGCAGCAGGATGGCGATCAGCAGGGCGATGATCGAGATCACCACCAGCAACTCGATGAGCGTGAAGCCGACGCGGCGACGGATGCGGGGCCAGGCGGCGGTGCCGGACATGCGAGGCTCCCTGGAACGCGGATGTGGTCGACCTGACTGCTGAAACGATTAAACTCAAAAGCCAAAAAAAGCCGCGGTGACAGGGCGCGTGAACGTCGTTGGCACGTCGCAGCCGCCTGTTGCCGGGCTCTTCGGGACGCCATCGACCCCGGCCGGGAACGCCCGGCCAACCTCCTCAACACTCGAATCTATCCGACGCCCGGAGATGTGTCAACCTTTTTTCCCTCCCCCACGCCGCCGCACGGACCTCGACGCCGACGGGGATTGACGGCGTTTCAGTGGCGAGGTAAATTGTTTTATCAATCCGCTTCGGCATCCCCTTTGGCAGGCCCAGCTCATGGCCGAGACCGCCCCCCCCACGAGCCCCGGCGCGCCCGCGACACCGGCCAAGCCGACCATCAAACGCGTGCGCATGCGCGACGTCGCCGACCAGGCCAACGTCTCCGTCGCCACCGTCTCCATGGTCCTGAACAACTCCGGCCGCATCAGCCCCGCCACCCACCGCCGCGTCAAGCACGCCATCGAGAAGACCGGCTACCGGCCCAATCGCATGGCCCAGGGGCTCTCCGGCCAGTACACGCGCGTCCTGGGCATCCTCCTGCCCCCTCTGCGCCACGCCCTGGCCGACGCCTACTTCGGCGAGATCATTTCCGGCATCTGCGACAAAGCCGACAAGCTCGGCTACACCGTCCAGCTCGAGCAGGCCAAGCCGGGCTTTATCAAGCATCGCAAGCACCTCGAGCTCTTCGAGCGCCGCTGCCTCGACGGCATCCTCGCCGTGGGCGTCAGCGATCGCCACCACTTTTTGGCCGACTTCCAGGACCGCAGCTACCCGCTGATCGTGGTCAACAACCGCTTTGATCATTGGAAGCTTGACCACGTCGTCTCCGACTACCGCGGCGGGGCGGAGCAGGCGATGAACTACCTCACGCAGCTCGGCCACCGGCGCATCGGGCTCATCACGGCCGCCCCGGAGGTGCGCACCACGCGCGAGATCGTCAACGCTTATCGTGACAAGCTCGCCGCCCTGGGCTTCAGGGTCGACGAGACCTGGATGGCCGACGGCCGCTTCACCGAGGAAGGCGGGGCCGAGGCGGCCCGTGCCCTCATGCAGCACCACCCGGAGATGACCGCCGTGTTCGCCGGCAACGACAAGATGGCGGTGGGCGCGATCTACGCCCTGACCCAGCGCGGTGTGTGCGTGCCGGCGGACGTCTCGATCGTCGGGTGCGACGACATCCAGCCCGGTGCATTCATCACCCCGAGCCTGACGACCATCCACACGCCGCTCTACGAGGTCGGCGCCGTCGCGTGCGAGCGGCTGATCGAGCGCGTCATGGGCAAGGTCGCCGCCGTCGCCGAGACGTTGCCCACGCACCTGGTCTTCCGCGACTCGACCGCCCTGCCACGCGAGCTCGCCGGGCAGGGGCAGGGATAACCACAGAGGCACAGAGACGAAGCAGAGAGGGATAAGCAAGCCAGGAACGCAGGTAGGTGGCCAGGTCGGCCCTGCGCCCGGGACTTTATTGGCCTTTGAATGGTTGGCGTCACCGGTGGGGGATAACGGAGGGTGCCACGGCTTGACCGCGAAGCGACAAGCCGTGCGATCATCGAAAGCACACCGGGAGAGGTGGTCCATGGGCGGCCCACTCCACGACCGGCGCGCAAGCCGCGTATAAGCCCCACCGTCGATTGATCACGTTGCAGCCCTGTCTGTGATTCACTTCTGGAGGCATCCATGGCGCAAGCCCGATCCGGCCGCGTGATCTTCCTGCTCGTCGCGTCGTTACTGCTGATCGCATCGCCGAGCCACGGCCAGCCGTACCACCTGCTGCTCGACGCTGACGCGTCGCCGACGCCTGCGAGCGTGATGCTCGAGACCCAGCGCGAGGGGCGCACGGTGTATCGCCACATCGTGCCGCCGGCCGCCCACGACGCCCCGGGCCGGGTGACGGCGCGCATCGTGGCCGCGAGCGACTCGGACACGGGCTTCGACCTGCTGCTCGAGGCCGAGCTCGACGTGCCCGCCCATCTGCCCGCGGCGGTGGAGCTGGACTCCGAGGCCGAGACGTTGCGCGTGCTCGACGGGCTCTGGCACCTGTTCAGCTACGACGCGGCCGCGCACGCGCCCGACCGCGTCAACCTCGCCGGCTCGTTCAACGGCTGGTCCACCACCGCCACGCCGATGATCGACCGCGGCGACGGCACTTACCGGGCGCTGAAGCGTCTCGACGAGGGCGTGCACTTCTACAAGTTCGTCCTCGATGGCGATCAATGGCACAACGACCCGGCGAGCGACCACGACCTTGAGCAGCCCGACGGCCACGGGGGCGTCAACTCGGCGGTGCTCGTCGGGCTCGACGGCCGGGACCTGCCCGCGCCCGAGCCCGGGGCCATCCGCGCCCAGGCGCTGCGCCACGACCCGGCCTCGATCACGGACCGCAACGTTGTGAGCGACACGATGCTCCGCCTCATGGCCCGCGCCCAGCACGGCGACGTCGAGCACGCCTACGTCCGCTTCCAGGCAGGCGATGGCGACTGGCAGCGACTCGCGCTGCACCGCGTGGCGGCCCGGCACGGGTTCAAGCGATTCGGCCACGCGATCGTCGTCGATGAGGGCGCCGAGGCTGTGCGCTACGTCTTCGAGTTCACCGACGGTCCCGCGACCGTCTTCCTCGCCTCGGGCGACACCTTCACCGACGCCGCGGACGCCAAGGCCAGCGCCTACACCAGCGACATGGACGTGCGCTTCGAGACGCCCGAGTGGGCGCGCCACGTCGTGTGGTATCAGATCTTCCCCGAGCGCTTCCGCAACGGCGCGGCTCACAACGACCCGCCCAACACCTTCCCCTGGACCAGCAAGTGGTACAGCACGCTCGAAGGCGAGAGCGGCGACTTCTACGGCCGGGACGTCTGGGCGCGGCGCTTCGGCGGCGACGTGCAGGGGCTCATTGAGAAGTTGCCCTACCTGCGCCGCCTCGGCGTCGATGCGATCTACCTCAACCCCGTCTTCCAGGGCGACTCGATGCACAAGTACGACGCCTCGGACTTCCGCCACATTGAGCCCTACTTCGGCTTCGCCGGCGACATCGAGGAGCTGGAGGGTGAGACGGATGACCCGGCGACATGGCAATGGTCGCGCAGCGACAAGCTCTTCCTGGAGTTCGTCGCCGAGGCTCGAAGGCAGGGCTTCCGCGTGATCATCGACGGCGTGTGGAACCACGTCGGCACGTCGCACTACGCGTTCCAGGACGTGCTCGAGCATGGCCGCGACTCGCGCTACGCCGACTGGTTCGCCATCACAAGCTGGGGCAGCGGTGGGCGGCCGGGCACGGCCGACGGCATCCAGTGGCGCGCCTGGGATGGGCCCAACGGCGCGTTGCCCGTGTTCCGCCAGGAAGGCGGCACCCTCGCCCCGGGCCCGCGCGAGCATGTCATGGCCATCACCAGACGCTGGCTCGCCCCCGACGGCGACGCCTCGCGCGGGGTCGACGGCTTCCGTCTCGATGTGGCCAACGAAGTGCCGCACGACTTCTGGCGCGAGTGGCGCGACTTCGTTAAAGAGATCAATCCCGACGCGATCATCGTCGGCGAAATCTGGAGCCGGGCCGACCCCTGGCTCGCCGGCGACCAGTTCGACTCCGTAATGAACTACCAGTTCGCCATGCCCGCCCAGCGCTTCTTCGTCAACCGCCGCTACGCCAGCTCGCCGCGCCAGTTCGTCGACGAACTCCAGGAGTGGATCCACGGCTACCCCTACCAGGCGTCGCTGGTCATGCAGAACCTTTTCGACAGCCACGACACGGATCGCCTGGCGTCGATGTTCGTCAACCCCGATCTGCCCTACAACGCCGCCAACCGCCCGTGGATGAACAACCCCGACTACTCGACCGACCCGCCCGAGCCCGAGCACTGGACGCGCCTCAAGCAGGCGGCCGCGTTCCAGATGGCGATGCTCGGCGCGCCGATGATCTACTACGGCACCGAGGCGGGCATGTACGGCGCCGACGATCCGGACAACCGCCAGCCGATGGTCTGGGAGGATCTGGAGCCCTACGACGACCCGGACGTGGCGTTTCGACCGGCCGTGTTCGAGCACTACCAGCGCATCATCGCGATGCGTCGCCAGCTCGAGCCGCTGCGTCTGGGGTGGTTCTATCCGATCGTCACGGATGATGACACGGGCGTGCTTGTCGTCGGCCGCGACTTGCAGGGCGAGCACGTGTACGTCGTGGTCAACCGCGGCGGCGTTGAGCGCACCGTAAGCTTCACCGTCGCCCGGCCCGATCGAGGCCAACCACTGATCGACTGGCTCAACGACGATCAGGTGACGCTGGAGCCCAAGGCCGACGCCGCCGACGCCCGGCCCACCTTGCGTATCCGCGACGACGCGCAGCATCACGTCAGCGACGAGGCGGGTAAGCTGACGATCACCGTGCCCGCGTACGGCACGGCCGTGCTCAGCGCGGCGCCGTAAGGCCGACCACGAAGGCCACGAAGGGTTGCTCCGGGCTTTCTTCGTGCATCCTTCGTGCCCTTCGCGCCTTCGTGGCCCCCGCCTCCGTTTCTGCATTCTGCATTCTGCATTGAAATGTTCATCACCACCGCTTGCCGCTGGCTCCTGGCCCTCGCCGCGTTGCTCGTGGTGGTCTGGGCGTTCTTTGACGTGGGCGTCCGCGTCGTGCAGCAGTGGCGGGTCGGCGACCGCGACGTGACGCTCACCATCCTGCACTGGGGCAACAACGAGGAGATCGCCATCGTCGAGACGCTCGTGCGCGAGTACGAGCGCCTCAACCCGCGCGTGCGCGTCAGCCGCCTGCACGCCTCCGATTACGAGCCCAAGCTCAAGACCATGTTCGCTGCCGGCGACGCGCCGGATCTCTTCTACCTGCCCTACGACGGCGTGCCGGAGTTCGCCGAGCTTGACCTGCTGCTGGAGCTCGACCCCTTCGTCGCTGCCGACGACGAGCCCGACTGGCTCGACGGCTTCTACGACGTGCTGCTGGACTCGTTCCGCTACGACGGCGAGCAGACGGGGGCCGGCCCGCTGCTGGGCGTGCCCAAGGACTTCACCACCACGCTCATGTACGTCAACCTCGACCTGTTCGAGGCTGCCAACGTGCCCGTGCCCTACGCCGGCTGGACGTGGGACGAATACCGCGACGCCATGTCACGCATCGCCGCGCTTGAAGACCCCGGCGGGCGGCGCATCCATGGCGGGTCGCTCAACACCTGGCCGGCCGTGTTCCGCCACATCGTCTGGAGCTTCGGCGGCGACTTCTTCGGCGAGAGCTTCGACGACGTGCGCCTCGCCGAGCCCGAGGCGCTCGCGGCCATCAACCTCATCCGCGAGACGCGCTTCGTCGACCGCAGCGTCTACAACCCCGCCGGCATCGCCGAGGAGGGCGACGATGTCTTCTTCACCGGCCGCATCGGCGCCATCGGGCCGCTCGGCCGCTGGATGACGCCGCGCTTCCGCAACGTCACCCGCTTCGACTGGGACGTGGTGCCCATGCCCAGCGACACGGGTGAGCCCGTCTCCGCGATCTTTACTGTCGCCTGGGCGATTTCGCGCGACACCGATCATCCCGACGAGGCCTACGACCTGCTCAAGTTCCTCACCGGCCGCGAGGGCCAGGTCATGAGCGCCGAGCTTGGCCTGGCGATCCCCTCCCTGCGCGACGTCGCCGAGTCCGACGCCTTCCTCGCCCCCGGCGACAAGCCGCACAACGCCGGGCTCTTCCTCGAGCTCATCGACCACGCCCGCCTCGCGCAGGTGCCGCCGCAGCGCCAGTGGGACCGCATCCTCGAGCAATACCTCAACGAGGTGATCGTCCTCGGCCGCATGACCGCGGACCAGGCGACGCAGCGCATCGACCAGCGCTGGCGCGCCGAGCTCGCCTCGCCGCTGGTCACCGGCGAGTATGAGCCCATGCCCTGGGGCCGGATCGCCGCCGCCAGCGCGCTCATTGCGGTCACCGTTGTCGTCGTCTTCACCTGGGTGCAGCGCCGCCGGCGCCTGGGCAGCGTCGACCGCACGGAGGAGCGCACCGGCTGGGCGTTCATTGCGCCGTGGATCATCGGCTTCCTCGCGCTGACCGCCATCCCCATGATCGTCTCGCTGGCGCTGTCGTTCGCGCGCTGGACCGCCATGACCCCGCTGGCCCACGCCGAGTTCGTCGGGCTCGACAACTATCGCCACCTCCTTGACCAGGACCCGGCTTTCCTCCAATCACTGCGCGTCACGAGCTACTACGCCCTGCTCGCCGTGCCGCTGGGCCAGGCGGCCGCGCTGGCGGTGGCGCTGCTGATGAACCACGCCGTGCGCGGCATCGCGATCTTCCGCACGATCTACTTCGTGCCCAGCGTCGTCACCGGCGTGGCGCTGGCGACGCTCTGGCTGTGGATGTTCGAGGCCGAGCGCGGCCTGCTCAACGTCATGCTCGCGCCCCTGCTGGGCCTCGTAAACCTGCGCCCGCCCGAGTGGTTCGCCGCTGACGCGCAGTGGGCGGCGATCCCCGCGTTCGTGATCATGTCGCTCTGGGGCGTCGGCGGGGGGATGGTGATCTATCTGGCGGGGCTCAAGGGTGTGCCGCAGAGCCTGTATGAAGCGGCGCGCATCGACGGGGCCGGGCCGTGGCGTCAGTTCTGGAACGTGACGCTGCCGATGATCTCGCCGCTGGTCTTCTTCAACGTCGTCATGGGCCTCATCGGCGCGTTCCAGGTCTTCACCGAGGCGTACGTGATGACCGGCGGCGGCCCGGGCAACGCCACGCTCTTCTACGTGCTCAACCTCTACCGCCACGCCTTCGAGTTTCACCAGATGGGCTACGCCAGCGCGATGGCGTGGATCCTGTTCCTGATCATCCTCGCCCTGACGCTGCTCGTGTTCCGCGGCTCACGACGGCTCGTGCACTATGAGGGGCTGAAACGATGACCTACGCCAACCCCGCCACCGCAACGACAACCCCGCCGGGTGCCACTGGCGGCTTGTCCGCCAGTGCGTCGGCTCCACCGGCGCGCGGTCCGCGCCGCGGCCTCCAGCAGACCCTCATCTACACCGTCCTGGTGGCGGGGGCGCTCATCCTCATGATCCCCTTCGCGTGGATGGTCAGCTCCAGCCTCAAGACCGAGGAGGAAGCCCAGCGCAGCAGCCTCGAATGGGAAACCCTGCTGCCCGCGACGCCCCAGTGGCACAACTACCCCGACGCCCTGGCGCGCATGGACTTCACCAGCGCCCTGGCCAACACCGTCGTCATCACCGTCTGCTGTGTCATCGGGCAGATCCTCTCCAGCAGCATCGTGGGCTACGGCTTCGCGCGCCTGCGCTTCCGCGGCCGCGACGCCGTGTTCCTGCTCATGCTCGCGACGATCATGCTCCCCGCCCAGATCACCATGATCCCCGTGTTCATCCTCTTCCGCAGCCTCGGCTGGATCGACACCCTCCTGCCGCTGATCGTCCCGGCCTGGCTCGCCTCGCCCTTCTTCGTCTTCCTCTTCCGCCAGTTCTTCGCTCAGGTGCCCGAAGACCTCATCGAGGCGGCGCGCGTCGACGGGGCCAGCCACTGGCGCATCTACTGGTCGCTGATGCTGCCACTGTCCAAGCCGGTCATCGCCATCGTCGCCATCTACACCTTCATGTTCACCTGGAACGACTTTCTCGCCCCCCTGATCTACCTGCACTCGCCGGAGAACGCGACGTTGACCCTGGCGCTGAACCGTTTCCGCGACCAGTACGGCGTCGCCAACGCCCACCTGCTCATGGCCGCGGCCTGCGTGACGCTGCTGCCATGCGTCATCCTCTTCTTCGCCGCCCAGCGCTACTTCGTCCAGAGCGTCGCGTCGACGGGGTTGAAAGGATAACCACAGAGGCACAGAGAGCACAGAGAGGAGGAAGAGCCACAGATGCACACGGATGAACACGGATAAAGGCGAGCACTAATCGCAGACCCCGTCCGCAAACGGGTGCCACTCAACACCGTGAGCTCTGGTTGTAGGGTGGGTAGAGCGCAGCGAAACCCACCAGTCCTGCCCTGGATCCACCAGCGTCGTGGTGGGTTCCGCTGCGCTCTACCCACCCTATATGATCGGCTCTTCAGGCGGATTCGTGGGTCGGACGCCGGGTGATTCGCGGGGCTCTGCCCCGGGCCCCGGCCTCCGATGGCCCCCGGAAGGGCCGGGGCCTCGGCGCCCGCCGCGATCCTCGCTGTCTCATCGTGACACGAGGCGGATGTAGGCGATGTCGGCCATGCTTCCAAATCGCAGCACCAGCGCGTCGCCGGTGACGTCGATGGCCCGATCGGCCCACGTGTCGTCGCGCGTGAACGCGAGGCTCGCGCTCTGGCCGTCGCCCGTCTCCAGGTAAACCGTGGCGGCGGCGCCGGTGGGGCGAACGTTCATGCTCAGGTCGTAGCGGCCGGGCTCGAGGTCGATGCGGAAGCGTGCGCCGCCGTCGACCCGGGTGCTGGAGCGCTGCGTGGGGCTGGCGATCCAGTGCGCGTCGTTGTCCTGCCGCGCCGGTTGATCGACAAACCCATGGCCGCGCTCGGGGCGGTAGACGTGCTCGGCGATGACGGGCGTGAATCGCCTCGGCCCGCCGACGTCCGTCGCGCCGACGTGCTGCATCGAGCCGAAGTCGAACAGGTAGGCCCGCGCCTCGGCCAGGCGGGCGCGTTCACGTCGCCAGCGATCGTGCTCGGCCTGGCTTCGTTCGATCAGCGCCAGCAGCGGCGCGGTGTTCTCGATCTCGCTGATGTACACGGACATGTCGGTCAGCACCAGCGCGGCGGCGTCCGCGAGCGGTGCCCGTCGGCCGAACGTGTACGTCACCTCGGCCGCGCCCAAGTCCAGTCCCAGCGGCACCTCGGTCTCCACCGCCCAGGCGGCGACGGTCCACTTGCCGCCGCGCTCGAACGCATAGAGATACACGTCGTCGTGCTCGTGCGGCAGGCGATGCATGCGCTGCACGCCGTCCACCTGCCGGATGAGCGTGGCCACGGCGAACCAGGAGGGCTTGAAGGACAGGTCATTGCGCTGCAGCCCGGAGGCGGCGTAGAGCCCGTCGCTGGAGCCGACCTCGCGGAAGATGTGCACGCTGTCGATGCCCGCGGCGAGCATCATCGTGGTGTTGCGCACGTTGTAGGCGGCCTGGAGCCGCTCGGTCACCCCGCGCGGGCCGCGGCTGTCGTAGCCGGTCTCGGTCAACCAGATGGGCATGGCCGGGCGATGCTCGTCGCGCCAGTGCACCAGCCGGCGCAGGTGCTCCTCGTGTGAGACCTCGCCCTCGACGTTGCCCGAGCGATCCACGTTGGTGTCCACGACCGAGCGCTCCGGCGACTTGGGGCCGGTGTACGTGTGCACGCTCAGCACGTCGATGAAGTCCAGCGGCCGCTTGCCGTCGTCGTACTCGTGGCTGCGCAGGCGATCGACCAGCCCCAGGGTGATCCCCGCGAAGCCGGCGTTGGCGACGCGGGCGTCGGGGTCGGCGCGCTTCGCCGCCTCGGCGCCGAGGCGGAACATTTCGAAATACTCCTCCAACGTGCCGATCCAGTGTCCCCAGTTCGGGTCGTTGAGGTTCGGCTCGTTCCAGAGCTCGTAGACGTCGAGCAAGCCCAGACCGGTCCGCTTGTCCTCGGTCTTGAGCACGTCCGGGTCATGCTCGACGTGGCCGTAGCGCGCCACCGTCTGGAAGACGAACTCGGCGTAGTCCTCGTAATCCTGCGGCGGGTGCATGTACCGCCGGGAGGCATCCTCGGGCGCGGAGCTGGCCCACTCCGGGCACATGAACAGGTAGGGCAGCACCTGGATGTTCTCCGCCGCCATCGTCCCGAGCCAGGTGTCGTGGTCGACGTTCCATGGCGGGATGCCGGTGAAGTCGAAGCGGTCGCGCTCGGGCGAGGCCATGCGCCACTTGAGGTTTTCAAAGCGCACCCACCCGATGCCCAGCCGCCGGTGCAGCGGCGCGAGCGTGTGGTCGGAGGAGTTCAGCGCGATGCGCGCGCGGCGCTGCTGCTCGGCGGTGACCGGCTCGGGCAGGACAAACAGGCGCTCCAGCACCAGCTCGGTGCCGGTCTGGGCCTCGACGCGGGCGGCAAGCAGGTACGAGCCGGGCTGCATCGGCCCGTCGCCGGTCAGCTCGACGGCGGCCAGCGACTGCGCCGGGATCGTGACGTTGTGCCGGCCCGAGGCCAGCACCTCGCCGATCGCCGGCAGCGCCCAGTCCTCGTTGTCCAGCCCGTCATAGACGCGCAGCCGCTGCGGCATGCGGATCGTGTCGACCGGATCGGCGCTGTGGTAGCGCAGGCGCAGGTATCGGGCGTCGAAGGGCTCGGTCACCGCAAGTTCCTGCTCGCCCCAGCGCTGGTGCAGATCGAGGTCCTGAAGCCCCGGCACGTCGTGCCAGCTCTGGCCGTCGTCCGAAGCGGCGATGTCGAGCTTCCAGATCCAGTTCGCGTCGGCGGCGGTGTAGGCCAGGTGTGTGATCTGTCGCGTTGACTCCAGGTCGACGTACTGAAAGGCTTCCGTGTGCTCGCCGCCCCAGGGCAGCGACGCCGCGGTGCCGGGCGTCGGGTCCGTCAGCGAACCGCGCTCGATCACCTCGCCCTCGAGCTCCGTCCAGCTCGGCCGATCGAGCGCCCGGTCGCTGCCGTGGTCCGGATGCAGCGGGTGAAGCGCGGTCAGGCGCGGATCGTGCTGCAATTGATATTCGATCGTCGCGTCCTGCGGGCCCTGGTCGCCGACGATCACCAGCGGCAGGGCCAACGGCCGGCCGGGCTCGAGCTCGGTCGTCCCGGCCAGCGACGCTTGCCGCCGTCCCGACTGGTCCGACAGCCCCAGCATCGCGTTGACCGTCAGCTCACTGGGCCCAGCCTCACGGGCGAACCAGACGACACTGATCGATCGCAACGGGAAGGCCACCAGCCCGCTGGGGGCACTGCCATCCCACGCCTCGGGCACGTCTTCACCGGTCAGATCAAACTCCAGCCACCGCCAGCCGCGAAAATCCGCCTGTCGCGTGACGAGGAAGCTCTCGCCCTCGGCA
>SKPT01000173.1 GCA_007119405.1 Phycisphaeraceae bacterium | reverse complement strand
CTGAGCCGGCCGCCAACCCCCGATGAGGCTCTGGCAGCCCCTTGTGTGGGGGCTTATGATCTGACCCAGGTGGGTCCCAATTCGGCGCCGAGGTGGGTCCCGTTTACATGCCGATCACCATGACTGCCTGCCGGGCATTGCGACAATTGATTGTGACTGGGCGTGCCGCGCTGGCGCGCGACGCCAACAGGCATGCGCAGTGCTCAGTGGCCCTTCCCGATGGGCTGAGCCCCTGAGTTCGCCCTGAGCCCATCAGGCCCGGCACGGCCGCGCCGGGTGTTTGCGTCTGACATGCAGACGTGCCCCGGAGGCGAGACCCGAACGACGCGGTGATGCCCGTTTGCGGCGACGCGCCCGGCGTGTCGATCCGCGGCGATGTGCGTGGCGGGGCCTGTTGACCCCGTCAGGAACTGGCGCCTGCCCTGGCGCCGCGCGATAGCTGCACCCGTGCGACACCGCGGCGACGGACGAATGCGCCAAGCGTGTGCAGGCCGACCACGGCCTGCATCGAACGACGGAGGACATTGCCATGACCATGCTGACGAAGCGACGGTCGAACTCCCGTGCGGGCTCGGGCCCATGCGGCGCCTGCCGCGTATGGCGGGGCCGGCGTTATCTGGCTCTGCTTCTGGCGGGCGCGCCGCTGGCCTGGCCGGAGACGATCTGGTCCAGCACGACCGAGATCGACTGGGACGAGACGGTCGACGGCACACTCGTGACCTACCCCGGCGGGCGGGTCGTGGGCTCCGTCGGAACCGGCTCGCTGCAGATCATCAACGCCGGCGAGGTCGCGAGCACGCGGGGCGCCCTCGGCATGATGCCGAGGGCGCAAAAGGCAGGGGCACCGGTACCGTCACCGTCACAACCTGGAACACCAGCGACGGCTTGAGGGTGGGCTGGGATGGCACCGACAGGCCAGCAACCCCGATGGCGTTAGCGTCGCGAACACGTGGGCCTATATCGGCCGGTGATTAACCGCTCACCCCGGAACCGATCTCATGCAACAGCATGTAGGAGATCACCTGGATCAGACTTTTTATCCGGCCATCCGTTGAAGGTTCGTGATAACAAGCACGTCACGCGAAGAAAGGACAATCTTATGGCAACAGAAGCTCGGCACCAGAATCACTCAGGATCGATCCACCACATCTCAACAGGCCGCGCGCGGCCCCGCGCCGTCACCTCGATTGTCGGGTGCGGTTTCCTGTACTTGGTCATCTTGGCCACGGCCATGCCTGCCCAAGCGGACTCGGTCACCGTTGTACCGTGGGACGACCTGCCTGATGGGCACGCAATCTACGATCCACGAGACTATCCCATAATCATAGTGGATGGATGGCAAACACCACCATCCGGGAGCTCCGCGATCACGTTTGCCGACGGCGCAATCACACTTGACTCCCGCTACTTCGGCGGCGTATACATCGATAAGTATGGAAGAGTGGTGACAGCCGAAGTTTCGCTGCTTTCGAATGTGGTCCGGATCGACGAGAACACGTGGGACTATACTTGGACACTCACCAACCATGGTACGGGCACACTAAAGGAATGGCTCGGACCGGAACCGCCACCGAATTTCCTGAATCCCCCCCCTTTAGCGCCGGGTCAGTCCCAGGTCGAACGCGACGAGGGTGGCCCCCCAAGATTAGCGCTGTGGGGAGGAATCTGGAATGGTAGTGCCCCCCCAGGTAACTTTGTCCTCTCGCTGGATGAGTTTGATCCAGCGGTTCACGGCCACCAGGCGTTCTACCTGACTATTATCCCGCTCCCGGCCGCCGGTTGGGCGGGGCTGGCGTTGCTCGGAGCCATGGGCGGTGTGGCCGGCATGAGGCGGAAGTTCGGCATTCGTCCAGATTGACACGTTTTTGAGGCTTCGCGTAGGACAACCGGCGCCCTTCTTTCGAGGAGGCGCCGGCGGTCCGATCCCGAAGATGGTTCGCGCAGTCGGATGGTCAGCGCATGGACACCGGCACGAAGCTGTCGTAGCCATAGGCCTTGACGTGATGGAGATGAGCAAGGTCTTGACCGGCATCGCTGTTTTTGCCGGTCAGCTACATGAGCCAGTTCGGCGTCGACCAGCCGACAATGATCGCTCTGTGCGACATCAATCAGCACGGGGTCTTTGGTACGGCCGACGTGGCGCCGTTCATCCGGTTGCTCGTCGGCGGGGAATCACAGACCGTACCGGAGCCGGCCTCGCTGGCGCTGCTGGGCCTGGGCGGGCTGATGCTGCTGCTGCGGCGGCGAACCGCGGCTGACCCATGAACCGTTTTCGCAGGAGTTGGTCCATGTCGACCGTCCATCGAACTGCCTGGAGTGGCCAGTTGTCCGCTTGGCACCTGACGACGCTGATCGTGATCGCCGCTGGTGTTGCACCCATGGCCGGCGTCCTCCATGCTGGCGTGCATGACTGGACGCAGCCCGAGGGAGCCAATTTCTACATCTCGGACAACTGGGATCCCCAGGCGGTGCCCGGTGTGGAGGATACCGCTCGGTTCAATCTGGGCCAGGGACCGTATTGGGTGACGTTCGCAGGCTTGTTCCTGCCCAACCCGGAGACCGCGTGCGTTTTCGTTCGCCATGATGACGTGATCTTCGACCTGTATGAGCCGGGCATCGGCTTTATTCCCGGTTATGCTCGCACCTACACGCTCAACGCGACGGGCGACGGTGCCGACGCGTCCCTGGTGCTGGGCCAGGGCTGGCACGATATCGGCTTCTCCCTGCGTGTGGGGAACCTGGGGCGGCTGACGGTGCAGAGGGGAACCCTGGAAGGTGTTAGCGCCGTGCTCGGCCTGGACCGCAGCGGACCGTTCACGCTTTTCTGGCGCAGTCGGGGCGAGCTCATTGTCAGACCCGGCGCCACCGCCGACTTCTCCGAGCAGATGTACATCGGCTACGGCGGCAGGGGCGGCCTCTACATCGACCCCAACGCTACCGTCAACAGCGGCAGCCCCAGCCACGGCACGTTTCTCGGCTACGACCTCGGCAGCAGCGGCGAGGCCATGGTCAGCGGCCAATGGAACGTTGGCAGTTGGCTCAACGTGGGCGACGAAGGTGTCGGCTCCATGACCATCACGGCCGGCGGCAACGTCACCACCGTCGGCGCCGGCGAGATCGCCAAGTGGAGTGGCTCCTCCGGCCAGGTCCTCGTCAGCGGCCAGGACGCCCTCTGGAGCGTCGGCCTCTTCCTCCGCGTCGGCGACGAGGGCACCGGGGAACTGAGCATCTCCTCCGGCGGACGCGTCAATGCGTCCTGGGACACCGTCATCGGCCGCTTCGCCGACAGCGCCGGAACCGTCAACGTCACCGATACCGACTCGCGACTCGATGTCGCCGGCGATCTGGAGGTCGCCGCCTGGGGCACCGGCGGGCTCCACATCGCCAACAACGCCGCCGTCG
>SKPT01000037.1 GCA_007119405.1 Phycisphaeraceae bacterium | reverse complement strand
CGGTAATGCGCTTATCGGCGTCAGTGCTCATTTCGCCCACGATTGTAGCGAAACCGCGCGGGGTACCCCCGTGCCCCACCCGTTAACGCCCGTCCTGAGCGAGTCCGCGAGCGAAGGGCGGGATTTCTGAGAATCCCCCCTGCCGCCTTGTGCGCACGAATCGGGTCGTAGCGCAGAAATCCCGCCCTTCGCTCGCGGACTCGCTCAGGACGGGCGTTAGTCGACGGGGGCCGGGGGTGGCTCGCGCGGTTTCGCTACAATCGTGGGCGAAATGAGCACTGACGCTGATAAGCGCATTACCGTCCGCGACCTGCGCAAGTGGGCCCGCGAAGGGCAGAAGTTCGCGATGCTTACCTGCTACGACGCGACCACCGCGGCGTGGCTGTGGCGCGGCGGGCTGCGCACGATCCTGGTCGGCGACACGGCGGCGCAGGTGATCCTGGGGCACGACTCGACGCTGCCGGCGACGATGGCGTTCATGCTCGAGATCACGGCCGCGGTGCGGCGCGGGGCGCCCAACGCGCTCGTGATGGCGGACATGCCCTTCGGCAGCTACCAGGCGAGCGAGGCGGAGGCGATGGCGAACGCGGCGGCGTTTCTCAAGCAGGGCATGGCGGACCTGGTGAAGCTGGAGGTGGATGGGAGCTTCGCGCCGCTGGTGGAGCGGCTGTCGCACGCCGGGGTGCCCGTGGTCGCGCACCTGGGGGCCCGGCCTCAGACGGTGCGGGCCGAGGGCGGCTACCGGGCGGCGGGCAAGCGGGCGTGGGAGGCGGACCGGATCGTCGACGCGGCGTCGCAGATGGTCGCGGCCGGGGCGGCGGCGATCCTGCTGGAGGCGGTGCCGGACGAGGTCAGCCAGCGCGTGGTCGAGGCGGCGGTGCACCCGGGCACGGGCACGCCGGTGCCGGTGATCGGCTGCGGGGCGGGCCCGGCCTGCCACGGGCACGTGGTGGTGCTGCAGGATCTGCTGGGGCTGACGGACTGGCACCCGCCCTTCGCCGTGCCGATGGGGCAGTTGGGCGAGGCGGTGCGCGACGTGGCCGCGGCGTGGGTGGAGCACGTCGGCAGCGGGGCGTACCTGCGCGGGGGCGGGACGTACCACATGACGCGGTGACCCTCGATTTCGGGTTTCGAATTTCGAATTTCGGATTTGCTGCTTCCGGTTTCTGTGACGCCCGTCCTGAGCGAGTCCGCGAGCGAAGGGCGGGATTTCCGGGAGGGCTCGACTGGCTCGAACTGTGGCCCTGGCCGATCGTATGATTAGGCGATTCGTGCTGAAGGAGGCCTTGCATGCAACGCATTCGATGGTATGGACCGACGCTCGTGCTGCTGGCGACTGTGCTGGCGATCGCCGTCGCCGGGCCGGAGATGGCCCGGAAGATGGTCTGGGCGCACACGGATGAGCGGATCACGCTCATCCGCCAGGAGCAGGACGAGAACCCGGTGCTGGACGAGATGTCGCGGGCGTTTCGCAACGTCGCGGAGGTGGTCAAGCCCAGCGTGGTGAACATCCAGGTCCTGCGGCGGGGCGAGGCGCCGGGGAGCCGGCTGGAGGAGCTGCTGCCGGAGTTCTTTGATCGCCGGCGGGACGAGCAGCGCGAGCCGGACCGCTTCAGCCCGCGTCGGCAGCACGGGCACGGCTCGGGGTGGGTGTACGACGGGCAGGGGCACATCGTGACCAACGACCACGTGATCCGCAACGCCGACGAGATCCGTGTCGAGTTCGTCGACGGCCGCGAGTTCACCGCCGAGGTGGTGGGCCAGGACCCGAGCACGGACATCGCCGTGCTGCGGATCGACGCGACGGACGTGCATCCGGCGCGGATCGCGGGCGAGCAGGTCGAGCAGGGGGACATCGTCTTCGCGTTCGGCTCGCCGTTCCGCTTCGACTTTTCCATGAGCCAGGGGATCATCTCCGGGCGTGCCCGGCAACTGGGCATCCTGGGGCAGACGGGCTACGAGAACTTCATCCAGACGGACGCGGCGATCAACCCGGGCAACAGCGGCGGGCCGCTGACGAACATCCGCGGTGAGGTGGTGGGGATGAACACGGCGATCGCGCAGGAGCGGGGCAGCCCGTTCCAGGCGCCGGGGTTCCAGGGCGTGGGGTTCGCGATCCCTGCGGAGATGGTGGTGGAGGTGGCGGACCAGATCATCGAGCAGGGGCACGTGGTGCGGGGGTTCCTGGGGATCTCGATCGAGGACCTGGGCGAGCGGGAGGCGCGGGCGTTCGGGTTGGAGCACGGGCGCGGCGTGCTGGTGCAGGAGCCGATGCCCGGGCTGCCGGCGGCCGAGGCGGGCGTGCAGGCCGAGGACATCATCACCGCGGTCAACGGCCAGCCGGTGGAGACGGCCGATGAGCTGCGCTTCCGCATCGCGCGGATCCGTCCGGGCACGGAGGTGGAGCTGACGATCTTCCGCGACGGCGAGGAGCTGACGATCCCGGTGGTGCTGGCGGAGTTGGACGATCGCACGGCGGGCGTACGGCCGCGGCCGGGGCGGGGCGTCGAGCCGCGGCGCGACGCCGAGGCGGTGCAGTTGCTGCGTCGGCTGGGCATGGAGGGCGTGGAGCGGTTCACGCCCGAGCTGGCGGCGGAGATGAACGCCGAGCCGATCGACGGCGTGTTCGTGGCGCAGGTGCGGCGGAACTCGCTGGCCAGCCAGGCGGGGCTGCGGCCGGGGATGGTGATCATGTCCGTGATGGGCGAGCCCGTCGCGGACGTGGCGGAGCTGAGCGAGAAGATCCGGACGCTGATCGACGGCGACGAGGACGTGCCGGTGCGCCTGCGCGTGGCGCTGTGGGATCCGCGGGAGGAGCGGTTCCGCCGGCATACGCTGTTCCTGGACGTGCCGCGGCGGTAAGGGGTTTCGGGACAAGGGGGGTGCTTCGCGAAGCCGCAAGCGGCCGGGGATCGTTTAGACTGGACACACTGTGCCTGTGACCGACGCGACAAGCCCTGGCAGCTCGGCCGAGAGCCGCGGCGACGCGACGCGCCCGCTGCTGGACGTGCGCCGGCTCAAGACCTACTTCCCCGTCCGACGCGGGCTGCTGCGGCGGACGGTGGGCCACGTCAAGGCGGTCGACGACGTGTCGTTCAGCATCGCGCCGGGCGAGACACTGGGGCTCGTGGGCGAGTCGGGCTGCGGCAAGAGCACGGTGGGGCGGACCATCCTGCGGCTGATCCCGGCGACGGCGGGCAGCGTGCACTTTGACGGCCGGGACGTCTTCGCCGCGTCGCGCGGCCAGATGCGCAAGCTCCGCCGGCAGATGCAGATCATCTTCCAGGACCCGGTCGGCTCGCTGAACCCGCGCATGACGGTGGGCAACATCATCGGCGAGCCGATCAAGGTGCACGGCCTGGCGCGGGGCGGCGAGCTGGGGGACCGCGTCGCGTCGCTGCTGAAGCGCGTGGGGCTGGCGGCCGATCACGCCGGGCGTTACCCGCACGAGTTCTCAGGCGGTCAGCGGCAGCGGATCGGCATCGCGCGGGCGCTGGCGCTGGAGCCCCGCTTCATCGTCTGCGATGAGCCGGTCTCCGCCCTGGACGTGTCGATCCAGAGCCAGATATTGAACCTGCTGGCGGATCTGCGTGACGACTTCGGCTTGTCGTACCTGTTCATCGCGCACAACCTGGCGGTGGTGGAGCACTTCTGCGACCGCGTGGCGGTGATGTACCTGGGGCGCATCGTGGAGGTGGCGGACCGCGAGACGCTGTATCGCAATCCGCTGCATCCCTATACGAAGGCGCTGCTGTCGGCGGCGCCGGTGCCGGACCCGGACCGGGCGAAGCAGCGAATCATGCTGCTGGGTGACGTGCCGAGCCCGATCAGCTTCTTTGATGAGAAGCGGTGGGGCTCCAAGGGCAATGGTGCCCCTGCGGAGAAGGCGCCGGTCGGCGAGGGGCCGGTGGAGTACGTCACGCGTGAAAGTCTGCTGGATCGGCCGCCGCTGCGCGAGGTGGAGGGTGAGCCGGGGCATCTGGTCTCGATGCACGAGCAGGGGTAGGGCGGGGTTCGGGGATCGGGGTTCGGGGATCCGCAGAAGGGGCAGGTGATCCCGCCCTTCGCTCGCGGACTCGCTCAGGACGGGCGTTAGCGGCCGGTGCGCGGAATGCGTTTCTGCATTCTGCATTTTGAATTTTGAATTTTGAATTTTGAATTTCTCAGTACGCGCCGCGGCCGAGCAGGACGTGCAGGACGGTGCGGGCGAGGATGGCGATGTCGGTCCAGATGGACCAGTTGCGGACGTAGAAGGCGTCCAGGGCCATGCGTTCCTCGAGGGTGGTTTCGCTGCGGCCGGAGATCTGCCAGAGGCCTGTGATGCCGGGCGGGGCGAGGAAGACGACATCCCTGTGGTGGTTCATGCGTGGCAGTTGGCAGTCGAGGTAGGGGCGTGGGCCGACGAGGCTCATCTCGCCGCGGAGGATGTTGATGAGCTGGGCGAGCTCGTCGAGGCTGGTGCGCCTGAGCCAGCGTCCGACGCGTGTGACGCGTGGGTCGCGTTTGATCTTGCCGTGGGCCTCGAACTCGGCGCGTTGGTCGGGGGCCAGCTCGTCGAGGCGCTGCTCGGCGTCGACGTGCATGGTGCGGAACTTGTAGATGAAGAACGGTCGGCCGAAGCGTCCCGGGCGTTTCTGGACGAAGAAGACGGGCCCGGGCGAGTCGAGCTTGACGAGGATGGCGATGGCGGCCATGAGGGGGAAGGCGACGATGCCGCCGAGGGCGACGAGGGCGAGGTCGCCGAAGCGTTTGAAGCGCCAGCGTCGGATGGCGACGGGGCTTTGGCCGGGGCTTCGGGCGAGCTTCCAGAGCTCGCGGTTGGAGACCCAGAGGGTGGGGAAGCTGTTGGCGGGGGCGGAGATGACGAGCCAGCATCGGAAGAGGTTGCCGTGGTTGCGGACGAAGCGGCTGGTCTGCTGGCGTGTCATGCCGGGCATGGCCATGATGGCGTAGGGCACGTCGAAGCGTTGGGTGAGATCTTTGGCGCGGTCGAGGCTGCCGATCACGGGCACGCCGGCGATCTCGCCCCACTTGGCGGGGTCGTCGTCGAGGACGGCGACCGGCCGCAGGCCGAGCTCGGGGCGGCGTTTGAGGGCGGCGATGACGACCTGGCCGGTCTGCCCGGCGCCGAAGATGACCACGGGGTAGCCCCACCACTGGCTGCGTGCCAGGGCCATGCGGAGCAGGCATCGTCCGACGGGGAGGCTGACGAGGATGCTCAGCCACAGGCCCAGGGGCAGGGCCAGGGCGGGCGGGGTGAAGCTGATGCGGCCGAAGCTCAGGGCGAGGGTGACGAGGATGGCGGTGACGATGGTGGAGGCGAGGGTGAAGCGTCGGAGTTCCTCGGCCTGGGCGACGGCGGCGCCGGGGATGAGCGGGCGGCCCGGGTAGAGCCCGCAGAGCGCGTAGCCGACGAGGAAGAGCCCGAGCAGGGGCCAGAGGGCGGCGGCGAGCTCGTTGGGCAGGGCCCAGCCGTTGGTGACGGTGGCGGCGATGCCCCAGCCGAGCGCGGCGCCGAGGGCGAGGAACAGAGCGTCGCTTAGGAAGGTGATGGCGCCGGTAAGCCAGACGGCCGGGGCGCGGGCGTACGGCGGGACGGCGACCCGGGCTGTGAGATTTCCCTCCATCGCTGCCTTACCCTCGTGGGCCCCTGGACGGCGGGCCCGGCGAGAGCCCGATAATACTGCCGCGCCGGCATGGGGCCAATCCCGATGCCGGCCACATCGCTAGTGTCGGCAGCGCGTCCGGCCGCCGATGAAAGATAACAGCCGCCTGACTCAGGAGCATAGGCGGCTGGGCCGGCCGGGTCGCCCCTGAGGGGTCAACGCCGTGGCGATGGGGCCCGGGCCCGCGGCGGCATGGGGCCTATAATGAATTGCGCCGTCGCCAGCGGGGGCCGGCGGCGGGCAGGGAGGTGAGTGATGCAGGAACGAGCGACCTCGGCGTCGGGCTTGCCGGGCGATCGGTGGCCGGCGTGGTACGTCATGGCGCTGGGGGCGGCGTTGTGGGTGCTGGCGGTGGTGGCGGGCCTGGGGACGGCCGCCCTTGGCGCCGCGGTCGAGCGGTGGGCGGAGGACGCCGCCGGCGTCGATGTGGCCCTGCCGGGATTTATCGTGGGCGGGGCGGTGATGCTGATGGCCCTGGTGGCCCTGGCGGGGCTGGTCGCGGGGACGGTGGCGTTGGCGATCGGCACCATCCGCTGGAGCCAGGTCGGGCCGTGGTCGCGCCAGGGCCCGCTTCAATGGCAGCAGGAGCTGGGACGCCGGCTGGACGCGATCCACGAGCGGCTGACGGTCAGCGAGACGGCCAAGCGCATCGCCTACCGCGAGCAGGACCTGGCGCTGCTGCGGCGGACGATCGACGAGGACATCGAGCGCGGGCAGTTCGACGCGGCGCTGGTGCTGGTCGGCGAGCTGGCGCAGACGTATGGCGACCGCGAGCAGGCGGAGCATTACCGCGAGCGGATCGAACAGGTACGGGCGGCGCAGCGCGACGCGCGGGTCGGCGCGGCGCTGAAGAACGTCGAGGAGCTGATCGAGCGGCGTCACTTCGAGGCGGCGCAGGGCGAGCTGGTGAAGCTGGCGCGGGTGCACGGCGAGCTGCCGGCCGTGCGGCAGGCCGGGGAGAAGGTCGAGGCGGAGCGTCGGCGGTACAAGCATGAGCTGGAGCAGCAGTTTCTCGACGCGGCGGAGCGCGGCGACACGGACGCGGCGATGGAGCTGCTCTGGGCGCTGGATCACTACCTGACGGAGACGGAGGCCGAGCCGCTGCGTGAGTTGGCGCGCGGGGTGATCGGCAAGCGTCGGGACAACCTGGGGGTGCAGTTCAAGAAGGCGGTGCGCGACCGGGACTGGCAGACGGCGGTGCGCGTGGGCGAGCAGATCATCGAGGACTTTCCCAACACCCGCATGGCCGGGGAGGTGCGCGAGCATCTGGACGTGCTGCGCGAGCGGGCGGCGCAGCAGCGGGCGGCGCAGGGGGCGATGCAGAGCGCGGAATGAGCCAGAGGCACGCCGCCTGACGCCGATTCGCACTGACAAGCTCCGCGGACTCCGCTTGTCAGTGGCACCCAATGCCGTGGACTTCACGCGTGGCGGCGCTGATGTAGGGTGGGTAGAGCGCAGCGAAACCCACCACGCCGGCCGGGGATTCCCGCCGCAACCGGTGGGTTTCGCTTCGCTCTACCCACCCTACAGCCAGAGTTCACAGCGTTGAGTGGCACCCAACGCCGTGAGCTTTGCTTGCCGGGGTGGGCGCTTGCCGGGTGGGCAGAGCGAAGCGATGGCCGGGGCGTGGTGGTTCAGCCGCGTCGCAGGGGCGGGGGGTGGCCGACGTGCCAGCGGCGGCACCATGGGCAGCGATACGCATGAACGACGTCGCCTTCGCGGGCGTGGCGGTGCACCACCGTCTGGGCCTGCTTCCTCGTGTCGTAGGCGCGCTTGCGCGTGCAGGTGCGCCAGCGGCGGTAGCTCTGCCGCTCGGTTTCGCGGGGCATCGTGCGCACGATGCGGCGCAGCACGAAAAGGAACACCACGACCCCGAGGAGAAAGGCCACGATTGCCATGTCCACGCGATCGGTCTCCCCGGCCGTGTCACATCATCACCAGCAGGCCATCCTGCTGCGCACCGGCGGGCAACGACAGCACGGCCGTGTCGCCGTCGGCGCGCAAGGGCCCGCGATCGACCCATTGTCCCGTGCGTGGGTCGACCTCGTGCACGCGCAGGCCGCCGGGCAACTCCGCAACGTTGAGCGCCACCTCGCCGCCGCGCGGGGCGTAGACGACCACGCAATCGCCCTGGTCCGTGGCGGCGACAGCTTGCCAACTCTCGACGTCGTCATGGCCGGGCTGCGACGTCAGGCGATGCGGCGCCGGGCGCAGGCGCGTCCAGGGCAGCTTGTCGAAGACCTGGCGCAGCACGGTCATGGACCGGGCCCCGGGGGTGTCCAGCTCGTCGTGCCAGGGCTGGCCGACCCAGTTGTCGCTGTGGTTCTCGGCGATTTCGTCGGCCTGGCGGGCCCAGATCCAGATCGAGCTGATGCCGTAGGTCACGCCCGCGGGCGGGGCGACGAGCAGCGACCAGTAGGACGCCCGGCGGACGTGGTAGTCGGTCAGGCGCTGGCCGGTGCGGTAGCTGCGCACGTCTTCGTAGTTGGGCTCGAGGTTGATGAAGGGCTTGTCGATGCGTCGCCAGGCCTGGGCGTACTGGCCGTCGACGAGGAAGCGCAGGTGATCCTCGCTGGCACCGTGGCCGCTCTGGATGGTGACGAGGCGGTACCAGGGTTCGTCGGCGAAGTCGTCGCCGACCCAGCTCACGCCGCACGGGTGCAGCGTGGCCAGGGCGTGCGGGGCGTCGGCGAAGACGGCCCGGCCGATGCGCTTCCATCGCGCCTGCACCTCGGGCGCTTCGTAGCGCCCGTCGCCGCCGAGCAGCCAGACGACGTTGGGCGCGTCGTAGCGCTGACGCAGCATGCGGGCGATCTCGATGCACTGATCTTCGCTGTAGACCTGGCCCGGGTCGTAGTCCATCAGCGTCCAGAGCATGATCGGGGCGGCGACGAGCCCGGCGTCGCGGATCTTGCCCATCAGCAGGTCCAGCGTTTGCATCGCGGCTTCGTCGAAGACCACCCGCCCGTCGACGACGTCGAACGTTCGGCCGTGGACGGGCTGCGTGCAGCCGCGCCACCAGCCGGCGACGAACTGGATGGTGTTGAAGCCCTGCTCTTTGCGCGCGGCGAGGTAGGTGTCCCACTCCTCCGGCGTGCCGCGGCACCAGAGGTTCCAGGCGGTGTCGGCCAACCAGAAGAAGGGCTTGGCGTCGTTGTCGAAAAGGTGATGGCCGCGGGCTTTCATGGTGCTCCTCGTTCGGGACAGCCGGGTCGTTGGCCCTACATGCTACCGCGGCGCGGAGCGCACGCCGAAGGCCAGCGCCCGGATGCTCACGGGAGGTGGCCGAGGTGTCGGGCAATTTGCGGCCACATCGCGCGGTGAGGCGTCGATGCAGGGTCGGTGGCGCGAAGCGATGGCCGCGGCTGAAGAGCCAATCCACCACCACCGACCGCCCGCTCAAGGTCGATCCGCAGGCGCTTCAGGCGGCCGGCCGTTGCCGTCGTGGGCGTGCCAGCGCCAGCGCGGCGCCCAACCCCAGCAACAGGGCGGAGCCGGGCTCGGGCACGACGAGGTCCTGCTCGGCATTCAAGACCGAGCCCGGGATCGGATCCAGGCCGAGCATCTCGAGCGCCAGGTTGGTTGCGTCGGCGTGGCGGATCGGCTGAATCGGCGCGTCGTTGTCCGGCCGGCCGGTGAGCGGGTCCAGGCGCGTCTCGGGATTCAGCTCGTACAGGTCGGCCCCCGGGGCCGCGACCCCCGGCGCCCAGACGTACAGCGGGATGGTGTAGATGCTCGGGAGCGCGGCGTTCCAATGGGCCGTGCCTTCGCCGCCATGGTCGCTGGTGAGGATGATCGCGGTGCGGCCTTTGAGTTGTGGATCGTTCTCGACCAGATCGAACACCTGCTGGAGGTAGCCGTCCACGGTACGTACGCTGGCGTGGTATTGCTCGCTCATCCAGCCATGGTTGTGCCCGGCGCTGTCCGGGCCGTGAAAGTGCAGCACGGCGTAGCTCAGCGGGTCGTTCTGCATGGCGTTGACGAACGTGTTGGTCACGTTGGCGTCGGACCCGCTGTGATGGAACGCGTCGAGCTCGTAGCTCTGGTCGAAGAGGCTGAGCGAGACCTTGCCGGTGAAGATGCCGGCGCGCAGGCCGGCGTCGCGCACGACGTCGAAGACGCTGCTGACGTAGCTGCCCTTGTGGGTGTGCAGGGTCTGCTCCGCGGGGCCAGGGCTGTTGCTGGTCCAGTCGTGGCCGGCCGCGCCCATCACCGGCCGGCCGGTGAACATGGTGACGTGATTGGGCAGCGTGCTCGTGTAGTCGTAGTCGGTGCGTGCGTTGTCGGTGAAGGCCGCCTCGCTGCGCAGGCGATGGAAATTGGGCAGGTCCTCGGCGGACTGGCTTGTCACGGCGTCCGGCCGCAAGCCGTCGACGCTGATAAAAATGGTGTGCTCGATGTTCGCGGCGAAGGTGGCGGCCGTGAGGCCGAGCATCGCCGCCGGGGCCGCGAGGATGGTCACGATTCGTCTATCCACCATGTAACTCCTGGATTGAAACGTTGTGTCGGGGCCGGCCGCATTGGCGCGGCAACCGCGTGGCCCGGCCCGGGCGGGGCGGGGCGGGGTCTGGTCCGGTCCGGTCTGTCCGAAGCGTCGGGCGGTGCGGCGCGGTGCGCCGCACCGCCCAGGGTTCCGTGGCAAGGTGGCCGCGCTCACTTGCGTCGGCGGCGCACCAGCATCAGCGCTGCACCGACCGTCAGCAGCGACAGGGAGGTGGGTTCGGGGATCAGCCGCACATCATCGATCAGCAGGTGCGGCGCGCTGCCGCTGAAGCTATGGCCCCAGGGGGCGATGTGCACGCGCGACAGCAGATGCACCGACGGGTCGAAGGTCGTCTGCGTCAGGTCCACGACCACGCGCTGCCAGACCGCGGGGTCGTCGTTGGTCGCGAAGCCCGGCGCCGACGCGACGCCGTCGATCTCGTAGACGTGGCTTGCGTCGTTCAGGGTGGTCAGGATCTCTTCGGAGTCCTCATCGAGGTAGCCGATCTGGACGCTCAGGTTTTCGGCTGTCGGCTCGGTGACCGAGCCGGCGTAGAACGAGAGGATGTCCTTGTTCATCCAGAACTCGAGGATGTGGTTGGCGCCGACATCCAGGCCCGGGTGGTTGAAGCGGAACTGGCCGGGCGAGCTGGCGTGGTCCTGCCGCGTGTGCAGGGCGTTGTCGCCGGTGTGGACGTTTTCGTCCTGGGAGCGCACCTGCCAGGTGGTGGTCCAGTCGCCTTCGGGGATGGTGGCGTCGTTGCCCGTGCCGTCGTCGTAGATGATCAGCGACGCTGCGGCGGGCGAGATGGCCAGGGTGGCCGTCAGGACCGCCGCCGCTCCGGCGGCCAGGCAGCGCTTCATGATGCCTTCTCGGCTGGTGAACGGGGTGTGCGGATGCGTGGTCATGTCAATCCCTCCATTAAAATGGGTCAACGGTGATTCTCGCCACGGGCCCCTGAAATCCGGGACAGGGGTACACCGCTGGGCGAGGTGATCCGAAGCGATGAGGCGTGTGTGTCGGGGTGTTCCGGGCTGACGGCGGCTCGCGCGCCTGGCCGCGCCGGGCTGCAAGCGTCGTCGGTGTTGCCCATTTCGCGTTCAGCCGCGCGAAGGTGGGCGGGCTCGGCGTGGCGGAGCGGGACCGGCGCGCCGCGGGCACGGGTCCGTGCGGCGGCGGGGCGCCACGTGTTGTCTGCGGCAACGGGATCATGCCCCTCGCTCCGTCGGGTGTTCAGTCGCCGGCCTCCGGGGTCCAGATGCTGCGGGCGAGGTTGCCCCAGCCCATGCCGCCGTTGCTCCTGCCCCCGCGTTGGGGAAAGGCGCCGATGTGCCGCCCGGCGCCGGGCAGGTTCGTCACCGCCTCGGGGAAGCCGTGGCCGTCGGTCATATCCGGGGTCACGGCCCCGCCCGAGCCGTCCACGAAGCCGACGTTGATATGCCCTCCATGCGGCAGGCGGCGGTACCAGCGGTAGCTCGAGGAGTAGATCGGCCCTTCAAAGTGGCCCACGTGCATCTGCACGAAGGGATAGCGGGCGGTGTCGGGCAGGATCTGGATCCACTCGTCGATGGCGTCGGTCCACAGTTCGGCGATGGCGGCGGTGCCCGGATCCTCGATCTCGTGCAGCCCCGCGCGGAAGTTGCGCCAGAAGACCCAGTCCTGCCCGGGCTGCCAGTCGCCGTGGTACTCGGGCATGAGGTTGCCGTTGACGCCGTAGGTTCGTCGCACGCGCTCGGGGTTGGGCGGGTTGAAGGCCGGGCACATGAAGACCTCTTCGGAGGCCAGGTTCAGTTGCGCGCCCCAGCCGGAGTCGGGGTAGTCGCGGTTGTCGATGGCGGTGTCGCTGCCGGTGACGTCGTAGCCGGCGTAGGGCAGCCGGTCGCGGTTGTCGGCCGCGTAGGTGTGCAGGCCGATGTTCAGGCTGCGGACGTTGCTGCGGCAGGCGGTGTCGCGTGCCACGGCCCGGGCCTGCTGCAAGGCCGGCAGCAGCAGTGAGATCAAGAGAGCGATGATGCTGATGACCACCAGCAGTTCGATCAACGTGAATGCCGTGCGACGTGATGCCATGGTGATTCCCTTACGCCCAGGTCATGCGAAGTGAGTTTCAACACCAGGTGAACACCAAAGTTGCCCGGCACCCGAGGCCGTGCATTTGGGCGCCAGCATACCCCGCCTGCGGGTGAAACGCAAGTTATTTTTTCAGTAATTTCCGG
>SKPT01000446.1 GCA_007119405.1 Phycisphaeraceae bacterium | reverse complement strand
GGATGTTTGATGGGCAAATCATCCACGGGTTCCGTTGCGCTCCGCCCGTGGCTACAGCCCAGCACCCCTCCGGGGTGGCATTGTCACGGCGGCCCCGGAATGGCCGGATGAACCCGAAAAGTGGGTGCCACGCCACGCCGTGAACTTCGGTTGCAGGGTGGGTAGAGCGCAGCGAAACCCACCAGCTCGGCCGAGGATCCACGACGTTCGTCGTGGGTTTCGTTGCGCTCTACCCACGCTACGGTCAAGCCGTGGCACCCTGAGCGACGCCAACCGGTGGTGAAGCCAACCCTTCAAAGGTCAATAATCGAACAGCGACTCGCCCCGGCCGTTGCTGGCCGGGCGAGGCGTGGCCAGGGCGATGCCGAGGTGGTCGGCGCCGGCACGGGTGAGCTCCCGGCCGCGGCGGGTTCGGGCGAGAAAGCCGATCTGCAACAGGTAAGGCTCCGCGACGTCCTCGAGCGTGCCGGCATCCTCGCCCAGCGTTGCGGCGATCGCCTCCAGGCCCACCGGCCCGCCCTCGTAGACGTCGCCGATGACCCGCAGGTACTTGCGGTCCAGCTCGTCCAGGCCCAGCGCGTCGACGCCTTCCAGGGCCAGCGCCTCGTCGACGACCTCGGGGGTGAAGGCCCCGCCGGCGCGGACCTGGGCGAAGTCGCGCACGCGGCGAAGCAGGCGGTTGGCGATGCGCGGCGTGCCGCGCGAGCGGGCGGCGATCACCGACAGGGCGTCGTCGTCGCCAACCTCGAGCTTGAGCAGGCCGGCGCTGCGGCGCAGGATCGTCAGCAGGTCCGCCTGGCTGTAGAACTCGAGGTTGTGCGTCATGCCGAAGCGCGAGCGCATCGGCCCCGAAAGCAGCCCGGCCCGCGTGGTGGCGCCGATGAGGGTGAACGGCTGCAGGGGCAGGGTGATCGTCTTGGCGTGCATGCCCGAGTCGATCTGGAAGTCGATCTTGTAGTCCTCCATGGCCGAGTAGAGGTATTCCTCCACGGCCACGGGGGTGCGGTGGATCTCGTCGATGAAGAGGATGTCGCCGCGCTGGAGCTTGGTGAGCGTGCCGACGAGGTCGGCGCCCTTGGTCAGCGCCGGGCCGGCGGTGACGGTGAGCTGCGAGCCCATCTCGTTGGCGACGATGTGGGCGAGGGTGGTTTTGCCCAGGCCGGGCGGCCCGTGCAGCAGCACGTGCTCCATGGGCTCGTCGCGCTGGCGTACGGCGGCGAGCGCGATCTGGAGCTTTTCGACGAGCCGCGGCTGGCCGACGTAGTCGGCGATGGTGGTGGGCCGCAGGGCGAGGTTGAACTGCTCCTCCTGCGCCCCGCCGCTGCTGCCGGAGATGATGCGCTGCTTGGCCATGCCCGGGCGATTCTACCAGACGCGGAGAGCGAGCCGGGGATGAGATCGATCTGGCCGTCAGGCGCCGGGGTGCTCGACGCGCTTCGCGAAGCCGCAGGCGGCTGTGCCTGGCGAGCCGGGTGGCTCCATTTTCAGGTTCATCCGGGATGTCCGGGATCGCCCCCGAGGGGCGAAGGGTTGTAGCCACGGGTGGAGCGCAAGCGGAACCCGTGGATGAGATGGGTCCCGTCCCGTACCACCCGCCCCGGCAGGGGCGGAGGCGATGCCGTCTGAATGCTGCCTCTGCCCCGGTGGGGCAGGTCGTTTCATGGGCGCATCATCCACGGGTTGCGCTGCGCTCCTACAAGCCAGCACCCTTCCGGGGTGGCATTGTCACGGCGGCCCCGGAATGGCCGGATGACCCTTTTTATCCGTGGCGATTTTTCGCCGGCGGCGGGTCAGTATTCGATCACGGCGTGGATGGGGTCGAAGCCCTTGAGCTTGCTGCGGCCGCGGAGGAAGCCGAGCTCGATGAGGACGCTGATGCCGACGATTTCGCCGCCGAGCTGCTGGACGAGCTCGCAGCAGGCGCGCATGGTGCCGCCGGTGGCGAGCAGGTCGTCGACCATGAGCACGCGCTGGTGGGGGATGACGGCGTCGGCGTGGACCTGGAGGGTGTCCTGGCCATATTCGAGCTGGTAGGTGACGGAGCGGGTGTCGCGGGGGAGCTTGTCGGGCTTGCGGACGGGGACGAAGCCGGCGGACAGGGCCTGGGCGACGGCGGTGCCGAAGATGAAGCCGCGCGACTCGGCGCCGACGACGAGGTCGACGCCCTGGCCGCGGAAGGGGTTGACCATGAGCTCGACCGCCAGCGCCAGGCCGCGGGCGTCGGCGAGCAGGGGGGTGATGTCCTTGAAGACGATGCCGGGCTTGGGGTGGTCGGGCACGTCCTGGATGAGGCTCTGGAGGAGCTCCAGCGGATGCTCGGTGACGCGAGGTTGGGTGTCGTTCATGGCGGGGCTCAAGGAAGTCGCAGCCGCCAGTGTAGCGTCGCCCGCTCCGGGCCGGGCCCACCGGTGCCGGGCCTGGCTGGCCGGGCCGCCGTCGCTGGTGGCGCGGGCGGGCGTTGGCCGATAGCAGACCGAGGACCCTTTCTTCGGAGCAAGGACGGCGCATGGATGCATTCGTGATTCAGGGCGAGCGGCGGCTGCGGGGCACGGTGCGGGTGCATGGCTCAAAGAACGCGAGCCTGCCGCTGATGGCCGCGGCCCTGCTGACCGACGAGCCGGTGCTGCTGCGCGACGTGCCGCGGCTGAGCGACATCGCGTCGATGGCGGCGCTGCTGCGGGCGCTGGGGTGCATGGTGGAGCGCGTCGAGGCCGACAACGCCCTGCAGCTCAAGGCCGAGGACGTCGGCCAGTGCCTGGCCCACTACGACGTGATGCGCAAGATGCGGGCCGGGATCTGCGTGCTCGGGCCGCTCTTGGCGCGGCGGGGCGAGGCGCGGGTGTCGATGCCCGGCGGGTGCGCGATCGGCGATCGGCCGGTGGACCTGCACCTGCGCGGGCTGCGGGCGCTGGGGGCGGAGATCACCCTGGACCAGGGCTACATCGTCGCCCGCACGCCGCCGGGCGGCCTGCGCGGGGCGCACGTGTTCCTGGGCGGGCCCAACGGCTCGACGGTGCTGGGCACGGCGAACGTGATGTCCGCCGCGGCGCTGGCCCGGGGGCGGACGGTCATCGAGTGCGCCGCCTGCGAGCCGGAGATCGAGGACCTGGCCCGGCTGCTGACGGCCATGGGGGCGCAGATCGCCGGGGCGGGCACGCCGCGGGTGACGATCCTCGGCGTCGAGGCCCTGCACGGGGCCGAGCACCAGGTGATCCCCGACCGGATCGAGGCGGGCACGTACGTGATGGCGGCGGCGATGACCAACGGCGACGTGGTGCTGGAGAACTTTCCGACGTCGACGCTGTCGGCGGTGATCGACCGCCTGTCGGAGATCGGCGTGGAGATGGAGGACCTGGGCGGTGACGGGTTCATCGAGCCGGCGTCGGAGCTGCGTACGCGGGCGGGC
>SKPT01000198.1 GCA_007119405.1 Phycisphaeraceae bacterium | reverse complement strand
GGGCGGGGGGGGGGAAATCCCGCCCTTCGGTGCGCTCAGGACGGGCGTGAGGGGCGCAGGGGCGGTGAGCGGGGATTTGGGATCCGGCTTATCATGTCGGGCATGGAACTGTCCCAACGTGTTCGATCGATCAAGCCTTCGGCGACGCTGGCGGTGACGGCGCGGTCCAAGGCGATGAAGGCCCAGGGCATCGACGTGGTGGGCTTCGGCGCCGGGGAGCCGGACTTCGACACGCCGGGGCACATCAAGCAGGCGGCGATCGACTCGCTGCTGGCGGGCAACACGAAGTATCAGCCGGCGGCGGGCACGCCCGAGGCGCGGGCGGCGGTGGCGCACTACATGAACGAGCGCTACGGCTATCAGTTCGACGCCGAGAACGTGATCATCAGCGCCGGGGGCAAGCATGCGCTGTACCTGGCGTTCCAGGCGATCCTGGAGCCGGGCGACGAGGTGCTGCTGCCGGCGCCCTACTGGGTGTCGTACCCGGAGCAGGCGCGTCTGGCCGGGGGCGTGGTCAAGGAGATCGCGGGGGAGGTGGGCAACGACTTCAAGATCACGCCGGAGCAGTTGGCGGCGGCGATCACGGACCGCAGCCGGGTGCTGGTGATCAACAGCCCGTCGAACCCGACGGGCACGATGTACAGCCGGGACGAGCTGGCGGCGCTGGCGGACGTGGTGGCGGCGCACAGTCGGCTGGTGGTGTTTTCGGACGAGATCTACGAGCGGCTGGTGTACGGGGACGTGGCGTTCGCGAGCTTCGCGTCGCTGCACGAGGAGGTGGGGCAGCGGACGGTGACGTTCAACTGCCTGAGCAAGACGTACGCGATGACGGGCTGGCGGGTGGGCTTCACGATCGCCGAGCCGGGGCTGATCAAGGCGATGGCGTCGATGCAGGGCCAGATGACGAGCAACATCACGAGCTTCTGCCTGCCGGCGGTGGAGGCGGCGCTGGCCGGGCCGCAGGACGAGGTGGAGAAGATGCGCCGGGCGTTCGCCGAGCGCGGGGCGCACATGCACGAGCGGTTGTCGGCAATGGCGGGGGTGCGGTGCCCGCGGCCGACGGGGGCGTTCTACGTGTTCCCGGACATGAGCGGGGCGGCGCTGGGCAAGCGCGACCCCGCGGGCCGGGAGCTGGACTCGGCGGCGGCGCTGGCGGAGAGCCTGCTGGAGCACGCCCAGGTGGCGGTGGTGCCGGGCGAGGACTTCGGGGCGCCGAGCCACGTGCGGCTGAGCTTCGCCACGAGCATGGAGCAGATCGACAAGGGGCTGGATCGTCTGGAGCGGTATCTCAAGGCGCTGAGCTGAGGCATCGAGCCCGCTGGATGTGGGGGGTGCCACTGACAAGCGGAGTCCGCGGAGCTGGTTGGTGTGAATGCTCGCATCGCAACCGATGGCCTGACGCACTGACAAGGCCGCGGACGGCCTTGTCAGTGCCACCCGGGGCCGTCACGCGCGGCGGGTGTTGTGCTAATCTGTGCCCGACGCGGGTGCCACGGCTTGACCCGAAGGGCAAGCCGTGCTCCTTCGCCGCACCGCACGGCTTGCCGCTTCGCGGTCAAGCCGTGGCACGCCCGCTCACGTGGTTTTCAAACAGATGGAGCCCCTGCATGAGCCTGCTCGCCGGCAAGAAAGGCATCGTCTTCGGCATCGCCAACGACCGCAGCTACGCGTGGTTCATCGCCAAGTGCCTCGTCGACCAGGGCGCGACGTGCGCGTTTACGCATCTGCCTGATGACAAGGGCAAGATGGAGCGTCGCTGCCGACAGGCCGTCGAGGAGCTGGGCGTGAGCGATCCGCTGCTGATGCCCTGCGACGCATCGAAGGATGAGGACCTGGACGCGGTGTTCGACAAGCTGGGCCAGGCGTATGGCTCGATCGATTTCGTGATCCACTCGATCGCCTTCGCCGACCGGCAGTTCCTCCAGATCGGCAACTTCCACACGACGACGCGGCAGGCCTACCTCCAGGCGATCGACATCAGCGCCTACACGCTGCTGGCGATGGGCCAGCGGGCGATGAAGATCATGCCCGACGGCGGGTCGATCCTGGCGATGACGTACTACGGCGGGGAGAAGGTGATCCCCGGCTACAACGTCATGGGCGTGGCCAAGGCCGCGCTGGAGCACACGGCGCGGTACCTGGCGGGCGACCTGGGCGCGCAGGGCATCCGCGTCAACACGATCTCGGGCGGTCCGCTGCGCACGCTCGCGGCGTCGGCGGTCGGCGGCATCAGCGAGATGTTCGAGCACCAGGAGCGCAAGGCGGCGCTGAAGCGCAACATCACGGGCGAAGAGGTGGGCAACACCGCGGTGTACCTCGTCAGCGACCTGGCCAGCGGGGTGACGGGCGAGACGATCCACGTCGACGCGGGCTTCAGCATCGTGGGGTTGTAGGGCGAATCACGAAAAGCCCGCGCTGCGGGTGCCACTGGCGGCTTGCCCGCCAGTGCCTTGGCGCCCCATGCATCCCCTTCAATCCATTCGTGGCACCACATCCACCACGAATGGATTGAAGGCGCTCTGGCCTCAATCATCGCCCATGCAGCCTCCGCAGCACCTGCTGCGCCGTCTCCCGCACCAGTGCGGGCTCGCTCTCATCCGCGGCCAGCTCCTCGATGCGCCGTCGCAGCACGTCATCGTCGCGCTCGCGCAGCGCGTTGCCCGCGGCGATCAGGGCGTTGCGCTTGAGCATGGCGAGCTTGATGCGCTTGAAGGCCGAGCCTTTGAACGCGGCGCGGCGGTCGTCCTCGGTCCAGTTGAGGATGTCGATCAGCGGCACGCCATGGGCCAGGTGCTCGCGGGGCGCGTAGCGCGGGTCCATCATGGCGGGGACGTGGCGGGGGTCGCCGGGGTGGGCTTCGTGCCTTCGTGCCTCCGGGCCTTCGTGCCTCTGATTGAACGGGCACACCTCCTGGCAGACGTCGCACCCGGCCACCCAGTCGCCCATCGCCTCGTGCAGGCTCGCGTCGATCACGTCGCGGTGCTCGATGGTCAGGTAGCTGATGCAGCGCGTGGCGTCGAGGCTGCGGCGGCCGGTGTCGTCCGGGTTCTCGATGCATTGCGTGGGGCAGGCGTCGATGCAGCGGGTGCAGGAGCCGCAGTGGTCGGCGGGCGGCACGAGTGGCGGTGCGGGCGAAGCGGGAGCGATGTCGAGGGTGGTGACGATGGTGCCCAGGAGCATGTATGAGCCGAGCGCGGGGTGGATGAGCAGGGTGTTCTTGCCCAGCCAGCCCAGGCCGGCGCGGGCGGCGTGCTCGCGTTCGAGGATGGGGGCGGTGTCGACGGTGCAGCGGAAGGTGTGGTCGCGGTGGCGGCGGCGGAGGGTGTCGGCGAGCGCGTGCAGGCGCTTCTTCATTAGCTTGTGGTAGTCCTCGCCCCAGCCGTAGCGTGCGAAGCGGGCGCGGGGGAGGTG
>SKPT01000179.1 GCA_007119405.1 Phycisphaeraceae bacterium | reverse complement strand
TGGCCATAGAAGATGAACGTGCAGATCACGCTTTGCAGAAGGTAGTTCGTCAAAGCCATGCGCCCCACGGCCGCCAGCGGCAGCGCCCATCGCGGCGGCGCCGCGTCGCCGGCCCCGGCCTCCCCCTCGCCGGGCGAGCGCATCAGGTACGCCCGCCCCGGGTTGACCCCGCCGGCGCGCGGCAGCGCCAGCATCAGCACGCTCACCCACCCCAGCGCCACCAGCGGCGCGGCGATGTGGTTCAGGGCCATGTTCAGCCACAGGCTCGCCCCGCCGAAGCCGCGCGGCAGCGTCACGCCCAGCCCCACACCGACGAGCGGCAGCCCCACGCACGCCGCGACCAGCAGCAGTTGCCGATACGTCCAGTTCTCCGCCTGCCCGGTCAGCACGCGCCACTTGAACAGCGCCATGCCCATGAGCATCAGCCCGGCCGTGGCCCAGCCGAAGTAGAGCGGAAAGTGCTGCGTGAGCATCTCGCCCATCATCGGCGCCCGGTGGGCCATCTGCTCCAGCCACCGGCCCTGGTAGGCGGCGACCTCCGCCTGCGTCTCGGCCGCCGGCACCACCTCCGCCATGCCCGTGCCGTCCAGCGCCACGCCCAGGGCGATCAGCAGCAGCCAGCCCGCCGACACCAGGTAGGACGCCACGCCCAGCAGCAGTTGAAGAAGCGGCCGCACGCGCCACAGCAGGTACACCACCATCCCGGACAGCGCATACACCGTCAGGATGTCGCCGTACCAGATCAGGAACCCGTGGGCCAGCCCGATGATCAGCAGCCACGTCATGCGCCGGTAATGCACCGGCCCCGGCCGCGCCCCCCGGCTCGCCTGCCGCTGCGCCATCAGCACGATGCCCGCGCCGAAGAGCATCGAGAAGATGGCGATGAACTTGCCGGCGAAGAAGACGTGGCTGAGAAGCCAGACGAGGAAGTTGACGCCATGCAGGTCCCCCCAGGCCGTGGGGTCGATGTACGCCGCCAGGGGCATCGAAAAGGCCTGGACGTTCATGACGAGGATGCCCAGGATCGCCAGGCCGCGCAGCGTGTCGAGCGCATCGATGCGCTGCGCGGCGGCGGTGGGCCCGGCGAGCTCGGCAGGGGGGCTGGCCATCAGTGCGGCCCATGGTACGGGCAAAGCCCGGCAACGGAGCGGCCGGCGGCCAGTGACAATGCCCGAAGGCCCTCAGGCCGTCACGTACTGACAAGGTCGCGCCACCAGTGGCACCCAACCCACCGTGGCGTGCGTCTGCGACAAATCTGAGGTGCACCCCCAGTGGCATCCGTGCTCAGGCGTTTTCGGACGGAGTCTATTGACCTTTGAATGGTTGGTTGACTCGGGTTGGCCTCACTCAGGGCGCCACGGCTTCACCGCGAAGCGGCAAGCCGTGCGATCGGCGACAACCGCACGGCTTGCCCTTCGGGACAAGCCGTGGCACCCCCACTGATGCGGATTTCGAACGCAGCCTAACACTCCACGTCCTTGCCCTCACTGCCGAACACCGCCAGACGTTGCTCCTGCGGGATCTGCGGCGCGCTGGCGCCGAGGTAGTGGAACTGCAGCGCCCGCCGGCGGCGATCGCTGTGGTTCGTCGGCGTGCCGTGCGGCAGGAGGCTGTCAAACAGCAGCGCCCCGCCGGGAGACATCTCGGCCACGACCGCCTCGCGGCCCATCATCTCGGTGTCGCAGATCTGCCAGTCGCGGCGCTTGAAATGGATGACCGGCTCGCGGTGGCCGCCTTCGAGCAGGTGCATCGCGCCGTTGTCCGCGTCCACCTCGTCCAGCGCGATCCACACGCCGACGATGCGATGCTCCAGCGGCACGTTGAAGTAGGCGTGGTCCTGGTGCCAGGGCTTCTCGCGCCCGATGCGCGGCGGTTTGATCAGGGCCATGTCCTGGTGCAGGCGAGGCTCGTCGTTGATCAGTCGGCGCACCGCCGCGAGCAGCGGCGGATCGTGGGCCAGCGCGTTCAAACGCTCGTCATATTGCACGAAGTTGAAAAGCTTGCGGATGAGATCGCAGCGCTGGGCCTCGGTCAGCTCCTCGAGCCTGGCCTGCTGGGCGGCGGCCTCGTACATGAGCCCGTTGAACTGCTCGTTGCGTCCGGCGATCAGGTCCGCGAGTGCGGCGCGGGCGCGGTCGAGCTGCTCGTCGGACCAGAGCCGGTCGATCAGCAGGTAGCCGGTCTCGCGGTAGCGGGCGATGGCTGCGTCGTCCAGGGCCTCGAGGCTGGGGATGCCCGTGGCCCTGGCGGCGGCGACGTACAGCTCCGGATCGTGATCCCCGCCGGCTTCCGGATCGAAGCGCATCATGCGACACCTCCTTGCCTGAGCAGTTTATCCGCGGGCCGGGTCGGACGACACCCCCCCCGGGGGGAGGGGGCAGGGGCAGGGCAGTGCGACTGCCTTGCGTCAACGCAATGACGTGCCACCCGCGACGTCGGAACCACCCTCCCCCAGCCCCTCCCGGAGGGAGGGGGGCCGAGCCCGCTGGCGACGATCCTCGATACCATCTGCCCATGCAGCGCAGGACCATCACGCTCGCCGACCTGTCCATCGGCCCCGGCCAGCCGCTGGCGATTATCGCGGGGCCGTGCGTCGCCGAGTCGCGTCAGCTCTGCCTGGACGTCGGCGGGGCGGTGCGCGACCGCTGCCGGGCCCTTGGGCTGGGCTTCATCTTCAAGGCCAGCTTCGACAAGGCCAACCGCAGCTCGATCCACTCGCCGCGCGGCCCCGGGCTGGAGGCGGGCCTGGCGCTGCTGGCCGACGTCGCCCGCGAGCTGGCCGTGCCCGTGACCACCGACATCCACGAGCCGGGACAGGCCCCGGCCGCGGGCGAGGTGGTCGATCTCATCCAGATCCCGGCGTTCCTGTGTCGCCAGACCGACCTGCTCGCGGCCGCGGCGGCGACGGGGCGGGCGGTGAACGTCAAGAAGGGCCAGTTCCTCGCGCCCGCCGAGATGCGCAACGTCGTGGCCAAGCTGACCGAGGCCGGCGGCGACAAGGCGGGCATCATGCTCACCGAGCGCGGCACGTTTTTCGGCTACAACCGCCTGGTCAACGACTTCGTCGGGCTGGGCGACATGCTCGAGCTCGGCTGGCCGGTCTGCTTCGACGTGACGCACTCGACGCAGCAGCCGGGGGGGCAGGGCACACAGTCCGGCGGCCGACCCGAGCGGGCGGGGCTGCTGGCGCGGGCGGCGGTGGCGGCGGACGTCGACGCGCTGTTCCTCGAGACCCACCCCGAGCCTGGCGAGGCGATGTCCGACGCGGCGACGATGCTGCCGCTGGATCGAACGCTGAGCCTGCTCCAGGAGCTGGCGCGGCTGCGGGAAATCGCCACCAATGAACACGAATGAACACCGATGGGCCCGAGTAGGGTGGATAGAGCGAAGCGAAACCCACCACGAACGTCGTG
>SKPT01000587.1 GCA_007119405.1 Phycisphaeraceae bacterium | reverse complement strand
TCGTTGCCGCCGTGGGCGTTGACGATGAGCAGTCGGCGGATGGACTGCTGGGCGAGGCTGCGGACGACGTCGTCGAGGATGGCGGTGGCGGTGGCGGTGGTGATGCTGATGGTGGCGACCTGGTCGAGCTGGGCCTCGTTGTTGCCGAAGGGGATGGGCGGGAGGACGACGACGCGGGCGCCGGCCTCGTGGGCCAGGCCGGCGGCGTGGCGGGCGAGGGAGCTGGCCTGGATGGTGTCGGTGGAGTGGGGCAGGTGGTAGTTGTGGGCCTCGGTGGCGCCCCAGGGGAGGATGGCCAGGCGGGGCTCGTGGTCATGGAGCTGGCGGTAATTGGCTTCTTCGAGCAGGTAGGGCCGCGGGGACATTGGGCAGATCCTGTGGTCGGGGGGGCTCGGGGCTGGGCAGGCCAGTCTACCGCGCCGGGCGAGCCGGGGCCCCGTGCCGGTGGCGGCGGCGGCGGAGGGTCGGGTGAAGGGATGCGGGGCCCGGGTGTGATCGGCCAGGCGGGCGGTGGTGGGGCGAGCCGGGTCGGCTACAATCGGTGGTGCGGGTCGTTGCCCGCGGACGTGGCGGTGGCTACGTTTTTGGTGCTGGTGAAGAAGCTGAGCCGGGGTGCAGAGAAGGAGGCCTTGTGATGAACCGCACGCAGACGATTCGCGCCTTGGCGCTGGCGGCCGCGCTGGCGACGCCGCTGGCGGCGCAGGCGGTCGAGAACATCGACCCGCAGCAGCACCTTCGGCAGGTGTTGCAGAACGGCAATCTTTACAACACGACGGGCGAGTTCTTCGCCTGGCACGCGGCCAGCGCGGCCGACAGCTTCCTGCGGGCGTATGAGGCGACGGAGAACCCGCAGTGGCTGGCGGCGGCGGCGGAGTACTACGACTTCTACATCGAACGCCTCGAGGAGGACCCGGACGGGTACCTGGGCTGGATCGGCGACACGGTCACGGGCGACCCGGACATCCGCGGCGACGCCCTGGTCGGCGACGCGATCCTGCTGCGCGCCCCGGTGCGCTTCGCCGAGATCGTGCTGGGCAACGAAGAGCTCGAAGAGCGCTTCGGCGACAAGGCCCGCGAGTACGTCGACCTGGCGATCCACATCGGCTGGGAGAAGTGGAACCACCGCGGCACGTACAACCTGGACCAGGGCTACGGCAGCTACCACACGCACCACAAGTACATCGACGCCGAGACGGGCGAGTGGGTCGACCGCTCGTCGCGGGTGATCAGCGACAACCTCAACAAGCACTACGCCATGGGCATCGTGCTGCTGCGGCTGTACCGCATCACGGGCGAGGAGGCGTACGCGCAGCGGGTGTTCGAGATTTACAGCCGGCTGAAGAACATGTTCCGGCACTTCCCGGAGGATGACCGGATCAGTTGGAACTTCTGGATGCCGCACGGGCCTTACGACATCGAGGGGCGCAGCCCGACGAGCTGGGTGGGGGTGCATCCGAGCCGGGCCGGCTACCAGGCGGGCGAGGTCGGGCGTATCGTGGAGGTGTACGACTCGGGGCTGGTTTTTGACGAGGACGACATCCGGCGGCTGGTCAACACCAACCACTGGATGGAGACGGACGATGGCTGGCGGTCCAGCGACGGCACCAGCGACGCCGGGACGCGCTGGTCGGCGCTGGCGCGGTTCGACGACCGGATCTACGAGGCGCACCGCGCCTCGCTTGAGCGCGGCGACAGCGCTACGGCGCGCATCCGCCTGGCGCACCTGGAGCGGGTGGAGCGGCCCAAGGGCTGGGACCGCCAATACGTCGAGGACGAGCAGGCGATCCGCGTCTACGAGCGTGAGCCTGAGCCGGGGCACCACATCTCGATGAACCAGGTGATCCCGGGCACGATCGAGCTGGCGAACAACGACCGGACGATCCTGGCGACGCAGGTGCGCGGCTCGGGGACGCTGCGCATCGAGCTGGTCGACGCCGAGACGGGCTCGAGCCTGGGCATGATCCACGAGGAGCAGGTCGACGGCAGCGGCTCGCAGTACGTCATGCCGCGCTGGGACGGGACGGTGCCGGCGACCGGCGAGCAGGAGGTGGGCGAGTACGAGGTGCACTGGCACTTGGGCGGCGAGACGCGGGTGCAGCGGGTGAGCGTGATCGTGGGCGAGCAGCGCGACGACCCCGATGCGGCGCCGGTGCTGCGGCCGGGCCAGGCGCTCAGCCTCGACTTCACCGAGGATCTGGACGAGCGGGAATGGACGCTTGAGGGCGCCGGGATCAGCGATGAGCGTGCCCGCGAAGGGGGGGTGAGCCTGCGGCTGGGGGCGGGCGACACGGCCCGGTTCGTCTTCGGCGGCGAGGATGACCTGCCTGTGCGCATCACGATGTGGGTGCATGAGGATGGCGTGCAGCGGCCGGGCGCCACGGGCGGGGAAGGGCCGCGCTTTGGCGTGATCAGCGGCATCGGCGACATCCTGGCGATCCGGGTGGCGTGGCGGAGCTACCTGGCGGGGGACCAGGACTACGCGTGGACGAACACGGGGGAGAACCGGTGGTTCAACCTCAGCTCGACGCGCGTGCCGCGGCGCGAGGGCTGGAGCCAGTGGGTGTTCGACTTTACCGACGCGGACAACCCGCGGGTCACGGGCAACGGCCAGGAGGCGACGATCGGCGATGACTCGCTGCCCGGCGGGGCGGCCGGGCTGTACTTCCGCGGCTCGGACGCCGGCGGGCCGTTGTTTGTGGATGAGGTCGTGATCGAGTATCCCGAGCAGTGACGCCCCGGGCCCACTGAGCGATGGAGGCCGGGCCCCCTGGCGGGGTCCGGCTTTTTTTGCTGTCCGGGGGACTTGGTAGGATCGGTGCGTGGGCGAGGCGTTGCCGTACCAGATCGCCGTGCTGTGCTACCTGTTCGACGAGCGGGGGCGGGTGTTGCTGCTGCACCGCCGCAAGCCGCCGAACGAGGAGCTGTATTCGCCGATTGGGGGCAAGCTGGAGCAGGGCGTGGGCGAGAGCCCCACGGCGTGCGCGGTGCGGGAGATTGCGGAGGAGGCGCACCTGGAGGTGAGTGCGGCGGATCTGCACCTGACGGGGATCGTGTCGGAGCGGGCGTTTGGCGACGCGGGTCACTGGCTGATGTTTCTGTACGAGCTGACCCGGCCGGTGGCGGTTCAGCGCGTGTGGTTTGACGAGGGGCGGCTGGGCTGGCACGAGCCGGGCGAGTTGGCGGCGCTGCCGATTCCGGAGACGGATCGGCAGGTGATCTGGCCCCTGTTCTGGCGCTACCGGGGCGGGTGCTTCATGGCGCACATCGACTGCCGGGGCGGGCGTCTGCGTTGGTGGGTGGAGCAGCCCGCGGCGGAGGCGGGCCAGGGCGGCGGCGTGGAGGGGTGATGGAGGCGTCTGTGGCGGGGGTATCGATGGCGAGGAGCAGGGCAGGGCAAGTGAGCAAGAGGGGGCGTT
>SKPT01000188.1 GCA_007119405.1 Phycisphaeraceae bacterium | reverse complement strand
GGCCACTCGCGGCTTGCCCGCCAGTGCCCGGCCGGACCCCTTCAGGAGATGCACCGATGCGCCACGCAGCGCCCCTGCTGATCCTGTTCGTCTCGGCCATGCTCGCCGGGTGCGGCGCGCATCAGCGCGTGACCGCGCCCTGGACCGAGGTTCCAGCCTTCATCGCGCCCGACGAGCCAAAACTCTGGATCGCCTACGAGGTCAACAAGGGCAGATTGGAGTACCTGCTGATCGATGCGGCGCCCGTCACCACCGACGACGACGCCCGAATGACCCGAAACCGATTCCGCAGGGATCCCGATGCACCCGTACACCCGCTCGAGGCATTGAGCGAAGACGAGTCATCCGGCTTCCTCGCCGTGCGCTTTGCCGATGGCACGATCGCCGTCTCGCGCCTCAACGCTCGAAAGGCGGGGTTCTACTTGCGGAGATCGCCCAAAAAACTCTGCGACCTCGTCGACGTCGAGTGGAGGTTCACAGTCGCTGGCAGCCCGTGGCTGATCTACTGGACGCAGAGGCACTACGCGGTCGACCAACCCACGTTCATCGAGTATTTCACGTCGCCGGGCCCCCTGGCGCGCAATGAGGTTGTGAAGCATCTGGTACGGGAAGTACTCACGGAACGCCCCACGATGGCAAGCTTGAACTGAGCCCGCTCCTCTGCGGATCCCCGATCCCGGAACCCCGAACCCCGCAACGATGGCCACTTTCCACTACATCGCGCGCAACACCGCCGGCCAGCGCATCGAGGGCCAGCTCGAGTTCGAGTCCGAGGCCGCCGTGCTGCGCGCCCTCGAGGAGCAGGGCCTGTTCCCCACGCAGCTTCGCCAGGCCCCCGCCAGCTCGCGCCCGGCGCTGCGCGGCATCCGGTCGCGCGACGTCGGCCTGGTCTACAGCCAGCTCGCGGACCTGCTGCGCGCCGGCGTGCGCCTGCTGCGCTCGCTGGACATCCTCGCCGACACGACCGTCAACAAGCGCCTGGCCGAGATCGTGCGCAAGGTCCGCGCGGACGTGGCCGACGGCGCCTCGCTGACCGACGCCATGCGCGCCCACCCCGAAGCCTTCCCCCCCCTGCACACCGCCATGGTCCACGCCGGCGAGCGCGCCGGCTTTCTCGAAGACGTGCTCACCAGCCTGGGCACCTTCATCGACCGCCAGGACGAGCTGCGCAACAAGGTCGTCGGCTCGCTGATCTACCCCGCCCTGCTCGTGGTCATCGGCACGGCCGTGCTCGTCGGCGGGCTGCTGTTCTTCGTGCCCAACCTGCGCCAGATGCTCGGCAGCGCGGCCGAGCTGCCCTGGCCCACGCTCGTCGTCTTCGCCATGAGCGACGCCCTGCGCGACTACGCGCTGCTGCTGGGCCTGGGGCTCGTCGCGGCCGTGGCCCTCGGCTACCGCTTCGCCACCAGCGACCAGGGCCGGCGCCGCATCGAGCGCTGGCAGGGGTACCTGCCCGTCGCCGGCATGGCTGTGCGCATGGTCGCCGTGACCCGCTTCTGCCGCATCCTCGGGACCATGCTGGCCAACGGCGTGCCGCTGATCCAGGCCCTGGCGATCACGCGCGACGCGACGGGCTCGCGGCTGCTGGCCGAGGCCGTCGACGAGGCCATCGAGGCCGTCCGCGACGGGCAGAATCTCTCCGAGAAGCTCAACCGCGACGGGATTTTCCCCCAGCAGATCATGGCCATGATCGTCGTGGCCGAGGAGTCCAACCAGCTCGAGAAGGTTCTGCTGGAGATCGCCGACACGGTCGAGCGGCGGACGAATCGGCAGGTGGACCAGGCAGTGCGGCTGATCGAGCCGCTGATCCTCTGCGCCATCGCCGGGGCGATCGGGTTCATGGCCTTGGGCCTTCTGCTGCCGGTGTTTACAATAGCGTCATCACTGGGCGGGTAGGCCGGGACAGGGTTTTCGCGAGGAAAGGAATTGCGATGCGTAAGGGAGTTGCCACAGCGGGTGGTTTCACGCTGATCGAGGTGCTGCTGGTGCTGGTGATCCTGATGCTGCTGATCGGGGCGGTGGTGGTCTTCGTCCTGCCCCAGCAGGCCGGGGCCCAGCGCAACACGACGGAGCTGAAGCTGCGGATGATCGACGACGCGATTCAGCGCTTCGAGATGCAGGTGGGGCGCCCGCCGACGGAAGACGAGGGCCTCGAGGCCCTGGTGCGGATGCCCGACTTCGAGGTCGAGGCGCTGCGCAGCCGATGGACCGGCCCCTACGTCGACGAGGACACCGAGTTCATCGACGCCTGGGGCCACGAGCTGCGCTACGAGATGCGCGACCAGGAGTCCGGCGCCGATGCGATGGAGGGCCGGTCCCGCGGCCGACAGTACCGCCTCTACTCCGTCGGCCCCGACGGCGAGGAGGGCACCGACGACGACATCGAGATCGGCCGGGCACGCGACGAGGACGCGTAAGACGTAGCCGCGAAGGCACGACGAGGGCACGAAGGAAGTCAAACAAACCAGGGTTCTCGCAGAGGGCGCAAAGAGCGCCGAGGACGCGGCAAAAGAAGTTTCAAGGGTTCTTTCCTGGCTTCCTGGCTTCCTTATTTGCCTTCTCTGCTCCCCTTCGTGCCCTTCGCGTCATCGTGGCTGAACGGACGGACCGAAGGGGGGACGGGAAGGTGCGGATGAATATCGCCCCGCGTCCAACGCGAGGCGGCGGGTTCACGCTGCTGGAACTGCTGGTGGTGGTGGCGATCCTGATGCTGCTCACCGGCGCGGCCGTGTTCTCGTTCCCCAACCTCCTGCGCGGCAGCGAGCTGGAGGAGGGGGCACGCCAGTTCGCCGCCGCCTTGCGCTACGCCCGCGCCGAGGCTGCGAACACCGGCCGGACGGTGCGCATCGGGTTCGAACATCACCGCCAGTGGGAGGAGCTGGTGGGCGATGCGGCGATGCGCGGCGGGCGTACATCTGACGTACACGACGATCATGGCATGTACAGGGCCCGCGTGACGTGGGAGGCGGACCCGGTGCGCCGGCCGGGGGTGTTCGAGCCGCTGCTCGGCCGGGCGTGGGTCGAGGCCCTGCCCGATGAGCTGGTGGTGGTCACGGCCGTGCGCCCGCAGGGCCCGGACGCCGCGGCGATGCGCCACTTCCTGGAGCGCGCCCGCGCCGCCGGCGAGGACGAGGCGGCCGTGCTGCCGCGCATCAGCTTCCATCCCGACGGCTCGAGCGACAGCGTGGAGATCGAGCTGCGCGGCCGGGACGCGCGTGACGATCGGCGGGCGATCGTGCGCGTCGACGGGCTGACCGGGACGGTGCGGCACGAGCTGGTGTATGGCGATCGGCAGCGCGACGAGTCGGACGGCCAGGCCGAGCCTGTCGATGAGGCCCAGATTGAGGTGGAGCAGCGGTTGCGCGAGGGGCTCGAAGATCGCGAGCAGCGCATGGACGAGGCCCGCGTGGGCGAGGATT
>SKPT01000635.1 GCA_007119405.1 Phycisphaeraceae bacterium | reverse complement strand
CGGTGGCGGGCAGCGGGGCCGTCGCGCTGGCCGGCGGCGGGGCGCGCAACGCCGCGCTCGTCGCGTCGATCTGCCGGCAATCGGACGCCGGTGACGCCACGCGCTGGCACGTCTCGGACGAACTGGGCGTGCCCTGCCAGGTGCGCGAGGCGGCGGCGATGGCGGTGCTCGGGGCGTTGTGCGCCGACGGCGTGCCGATCACGCTCGAGCAGGTCACCGGCAGCGATCGGCCCCCGGTCGCCGGGGCGTGGGCGGGGTTGGGCAGCGCATGGCGCTTCGCGTAAGACGCGGGCGCCGGGACGCGCGCCGGTACAATCGCCGGGTCATGTCGCTGGCGGCCTACAACACCCCGGCCGACCTCGCGCCCTTCCTGGGCTGGGTGCTGCTGCTGCTGTTCTTCCTGGTGCCGGTGGCGATCCTCGCGCCTTTGGTCATCTGGTACCGGCGGCGCGGCGAGCGGCGAATGGAGCGCTTCGACGCGTTCCTCAACGCCCAGGGCTTCGCCGACGTGGCCGCCAGCGGCGAGCTGATCGACCGCCTGGCGCCGGTGCTGGTGGGGCTGCTGGGGCGGATGGCCGCGCGGCAGGTGGATGATCCGTTCGTCCGCCTGGCCCGGCGCGAGGTCGACGGCTTTGAGGTGTTCGCCGCTTACGTGTGCTGGCCCCTGATCCGCGACCGGGCGTATCAGCACAAGACGGTGCTCGTCGTGGCCGGCCTGTCGCAGAGCCTGCCGGACGTTCACATCTTGCCCGAGACCTGGACGCGCGTGCACAGCCGCGGCGATCACCGCCGGCGCGTGCACCTGCCCGGGGGCTTCGACGAGAAATACCGCGTGCTCAGCCGCCGGCCGCACGGCGCCCTGCACATGCTCGTCGGCGAGCCGATTGAGCTGATCGACCGCGCCGGCGAGGTGGAGATCGTCGTGCGGGCGGGTATGCTGGCGGCGATGGCCGCGGGCGGGCGCACCCTCCCGCGCGACCTGCCCCGCTTCGCCGGCGACATGCTGGCGCTGGCGTCGGCGCTGCGCGAGCGCGCCGCCGCCGCCGATGGAAAGCAGTCGACATGAACCTGAACCTTGCTCCGTTGGTTGCTCCGCTGGCCCAGACCGGGCCCGGCGGCCGGGTGGACATCGCCGTGCAGATCGGCCTGGGCGCCCTGATCGTCGCCCTGATCTGGGCCGGGGTCGCGCTCTACCTGCGTCGCAACCGGCTGCGCGGCTTCGAGGCGTTCCGCAAGCAGTCGGGCTTCGAGCCGGTGACCGGCCGCGAGAACCTGGAGCGCCTGGCCGAGGACGTGGCCGACGTCTTCGGCGACCTGGCGATGTACGCGCGGCAGATCCGCATCCCCGGGGCGCTGCGCTATGCGGCGCGCGACGACTTTGACGTCGAGGTCGCCCACGTGATCCTGGGCATGGAGGCGTCCAACGCCCAGCACCAGTCGATGGAGAAGATCGTGGTGTTCGTTCGCGGCTTCGACGCCCCCCTGCCGCGCTTCCGCATCCTGCCCAACAACTTCATGTTCCGCCACATCCATCGCGACCGGGTCTTCGACACCGAGACGAAGTTCGGCGAGAACAACCTGGTGCTGGGCGCGGACCAGGCCAGCATTCGTGCGGTGCTGAGCCCCACGGTGCAGCAGGCCTTGCGGGACAACCGCACGCGCGTGATCGAGGCCCGGCCGGACTACTTCGCCTGCTTCCTGCACGACGAGCGTGTGGAGCCGGCCAACCTCGAGGACTTCGTGGCCGAGTGCCTGACCCTGGCGGAGCTGCTGCGCGACGCGACGCGGGACGCGAGCGAGACGGCACGGTAGAGCGCGTTCCAATCTTAGCGGGTGCCACTGACAAGCTCCGCGGACTCCGCTTGTCAGTGGCACCCCACCCGCTACAGAGGAAATTGATGGACCGGCGGTTCCAGGATCGCCCTGGAAGGGCGACGGGTTGTAGCCACGGGTGAAGCGCACCGGAACCCGTGGTGATCGCGAGCGGCGAACACATCCCGCCCCGGCAGGGGCGGAGGCAGGCTGCGATCCCTGCCGCTGCCCCTCCGGGAAAGGCAACACGGGGTCAGGTCGACCACGGGTTTCGCTTCGCTTCACCCGTGGCTACAACCCTTCGCCCCTTCCGGGGCGGGTCCAGCCAAGGTGGCGGAACCATCCTGTCGTCAGCCGCCGGCACGGCCTTTCGGGCCTTATCCGCTCAGACGGTCTTGGGCTCGCGGTCCTGGATGAGCTGGTAGAGCTCGTCGCCGGAGCTGGCGTTTTTCAGGGCGTTGCGGAAGTCGGCGTCGGTGAGCATGCGGCTGATGCGGGCCAGGGCCTGGATGTGCGGGCCGGTCTGGTCCTCGGGCGAGGCCAGCAGCAGCAGCAGCTGGACGGGTCGGCCGTCGATCGCGCCGAAGTCCAGCGGCTGGGTGGGTTTGCCGATGGCCATGCGGAGCTGGTCCACGCCGGCGCTCTTGCCGTGGGGGATGGCGATGCCGTGGCCGATGCCGGTGGTGCGGGTGGTCTCGCGCTGCCAGATGGCGTTGGTCAGCTCGGGGGCGCCGGTGATGCCGGTGCGGTCGACGAGCAGCTCGACGAGCTCGGCGATGGCCTGCTGCTTGGTGGTGGCCTTGAGCGGCACCTGGACGCAGTCGGGCTGGAGGATGTCAGTCAATCGCATCGGCCCGGGGCTCCGCAGGGGCAACCGAGCGGGCACGATACCCCGCGGGCACCGGCCCAGCAAGCCGCTGGCGGCTACGCGGATCCGTGGCCCGGGCCAGGGCTTCGCGAGGCGCCGGGGCGGGCGGGGGGCTTCGCGAAGCCGTCCGCGGCCCGCGGGCTCACCCCGCCGCGTCGTGGGCCTGGGCGAGCAGCTCGGCGGTCTTGTCCCAGCCGATGCAGGCGTCGGTGACGGACACGCCGTAGCGCAGCCGGGCCTTGTCCGCGGGGATGTCCTGCCGACCTTCGTGGAGGTTGCTCTCGAGCATGGCCCCGACGATGGGCCCGGGCCCGGCGCTTCGCTGCTCGAGGATGCTGCGCCAGACGTTCTCCTGGCGCTCATGCTTCTTGTCGGAGTTGGCGTGGGAGCAGTCGATCATGAGCCGCGGCGGCAGGGAGGCGTCGGCGAGGCGCTTCGCGGCGTCGGCGACGTTGTCGGGATGGTAGTTGGGCTTGCCCCGCCCGCCGCGGAGGATGAGGTGGCCGTCGGCGTTGCCGCGCGTGGCGACGATGCAGTTGCGGCCGGCCTCGTCGATGCCCAGGAAATGGTGCGGGCTGCGGGCGGATTGCATGGCGTCGATGGCCACCTGCAGGTCGCCGGTGGTCGAGTTCTTGTAGCCGACGGGCATGGACAGGCCGGAGGCCATCTGGCGGTGGGTCTGGCTCTCGGTGGTGCGCGCGCCGATGGAGGCCCAACTGACCAGGTCGTCGATGTATTGCGGCGT
>SKPT01000438.1 GCA_007119405.1 Phycisphaeraceae bacterium | reverse complement strand
GATCGCGGTGCTGGGCTCGGGGCTGAGCGATCCGTACCCGCGCGAGCATCACGAGATGTATGACGCGATCGCCGCGTCGGGGGCGGTGATCAGCGAGTTTCCGATGGCCACCCCCCCTGCCGCGGAGCATTTCCCGCGGCGGAACCGGATCATCTCGGGCCTGGCGCTGGGGGTGGTGGTGGTCGAGGCCGCGGCGCGCAGCGGGGCGCACATCACGGCCCGCCTGGCGGTGGAGGAGCATGGGCGTGAGCTGATGGCCGTGCCGGGGCGCGTGGACTCGCCGGCGTCGGCGGGTTGTCACAAGATGATCCGCGAGGGGTGGGCGCGGCTGGTGACCAACGCGGCGGACATTCTCGACAGCCTCGGCGAGGCGGGGCAGACGCTCAAGGCGGGCGTGGAGGTGGGGAGCAACGGGCAGGCGAGTCAGCGCGAGTTGCCGCGACTCGATGGCCAGCTCACCGCGGCGCAGCGGAAGGTGATCGACGCGCTGGAGGAGCCGCGCAGCCTCGACGAGCTGGCGGCGGCGACGGCGGTGCCGATCCAGCAACTCCAGAGCGAGCTGACGATGCTGGAGCTGCGAGGCAGCGTCAAGCGCAGCGGGGGGTTGTTCATCCGGCGCGGCGGCGGGTGAGGCGGGGGGAAGCGGGGTTCGGGGATCCGCAGAACCGCCAATCAGCCGACGCACCGGACGCCACATCCACCGATGCCCAGGCGTTGTGGCATTCGCGCGCAGCGCCCGCAGCACATTCTGCGTATCCCCGAACCCTGATCCCCGAACCCCCGCGCCTGGTACCATTGACCCATGCTCAGTGAATTCGACCTGACGACGTCCGACGGCCGGGCCGGTTTCGAGCGGTTGCTCGAGCGGCTTGGCGAGACGGTGTCGATGACGGGCGACGCGGCCGAGGCGGTGGCGGCGATCGTCGCGGAGGTGCGCGCCGACGGCGACGAGGCCGTGGTGCGGCACATGCAGCGGTGGACGGACCCGGCGTTCAGCGTTGATCGCATCGCGGTCACGGGCGCGGAGCTGGCGTCGGCGGAGGTGAAGCTGGACCCGTGCCTGCGCGAGGCGATCGAGGCGGCGATCGCCAACGTGCGGGCGTACCAGGAGCACATCAAGCCGGCGGACCCGGGGCCGATCGAGCTGGCCGGGGCGGAGCTCGGGCTGCGCTTCACGCCGGTGGACAGCGCGGGGCTGTGTGTGCCGGGGGGCACGGCGGTGCTGTTTTCGACGCTGATCATGCTGGCGGTGCCGGCGCTGGTGGCGGGTGTGCCGGCGGATCGCATCAGCGTGATCCATCCGCCGCCGACGCGTCGCGAAGGCGAGCCGGGGCGCGACATCTCGCCGATCGTGCTGGCGACGGCGCACATGCTGGGGCTGAGCCGCGTGTATCGCATCGGCGGGGCGCAGGCGGTGGCGGCGCTGGCGTACGGGACGCAGCGCGTTGAGCCGGTGTCGATGATCGCCGGGCCGGGCAACGTGTTCGTGCAGCTCGCCAAGGCGTTCGTGGCGGGGCGCGTGGGCACGGAAGGGGGGTTCTATGGGCCGAGCGAGATCGTGACGATCGCGGATGCGTCGGCGTCGCCGCAGCGCGTCGCGGCGGACCTGATCGCGCAGGCGGAGCACGACCCGGGCAAGTGCTTTCTCGTGACGTGGCAGCGGCGGGTGCTGGAGGCGATCCTGGGGCAGGTGGACGTGCAGCTTCAGCAGCGGGCGCGCCGGGAGGCGATCGAGCGGGCGCTGACGGAGGAGTCCGCGGCCGTGCTGGTCGCCGACGAGGCCGAGGCGGTGGAGGTGGCCAACCGCATCGCGTGCGAGCACGTGAGCCTGGCGGTGCAGGATCCGGACAAGCTGCTGGGGCGGCTGCGTCACGGGGGCGAGGTGTTCCTGGGGGATGCGACGCCGGTGGCGGCGGGGGATTATTACGCCGGGCCGAGCCATTGCCTGCCGACGGGGCGGACGGCGCGGTTCGCCAGCGGGGTGAGCGCGTACACGTTCTTGAAGCGGACGGGGACGGTGGCGTACCGCGGCGGGATGCCGGCGGCGGCGGTCGATCACGTGGCGCGGATGGCAGAGGCGGAGGGGCTGGATGCGCACGCGCTGTCGGCGCGGCTGCGGGGGGAGGGGGGATGACCACAGAGGCACAGAGGGCACAGAGAGGCAGAAGCAACCACCGATGCACATCGATGAAATGAGCGGTTACGGCGGCTTGTCCGCGAAGCGGCAAGCCGGGCGACGCACTGTGGTGACGTGTGTATTGAGAATCAGGAGGTGCCGTGAGGTTCACGTTGATCTGCGCTACGATGTGCGTCCTCGCAACCGTCGGATGCCAACCGAGCGGCACGAGCGAAAGCCGTGGTCGCGAAGCGTCGCCCACGATCGCACCAGTTGAGCGAGAGTCCAGGTTCGATCCGGTATCTGCGCCACTGACGCGCCAAGGGATCCTCGCTGAGCTGCAAGAGAACTCGCTGGGCGAGATCCGCGTTGCTGACGAGCATGGGACTGACGTTCAGTTTCTGGTGGTGCAAAGCTTCCCTTATTCGGGGATGCGACGCTCGCATGTCCAAGCGTTTTACAGATCCAAGGAGGCAGAGGCGTACGTACCGTTCGTGTTCATTGTTCGCGAGGACCGTGAGCCCGTTGAAACGTCGGTGATATCGACGGACGGGCGTGGGAGAACGTTGCGCTTGCGGGGCGAGCGGCTGGATCTCAGCATCACGGTGTGGTGACCGATCAGCTTGTGACGGCCTTGGCGGCCGAGCGTCTTGTCACGGCGTTGCCCTCACCGCCGACCTGGCCTCATGCACGGGATGCATCGGGTCACCCAGATCAAATCTCCTGTGCCCACCGCTCGATCTTCCCCTTCATCGGTGTGCATCACGATGCATCGGTGGTTCCTTCGCTGCCCGGCACGAGGTTGCGGTGTGGGCGGCCGACCATCAGGCGTCTGCCGTCGCTGAAGCCCTCGGGGCGGTGCTGGAGATGCTCGACGAGGCGCTGGCGCCAGGTGGCCAGCCGCTCCGGCTCGCGTTGGCGCAGGTCGTGCATCTCGTTGGGGTCGCTGGCGATGTCGAACAGGTGCTCGACGCCCGTCTGGGAGAACCAGACGTACTTGTGTCGGCCGTCGGTGAGGTAGTGGTTGGCCTGCTCGGGTCGGTAGCAGATGGCGTGCTCGCCGTGGAGGATGTCGCGGTGGCGGGTGGCGTCGCCGCGTGCGATGGGGGCGAGGCTGCGGCCGTCGAGCGGGTGTTTCTGCTGGTCGATTTCGAGGCCGGCGAGCTCGAGCATGGTGGGGAAGATGTCCTCGTGGCAGGCGGGGGCGTCGCAGACGGTGCCGGGCTTGACGTCGGGGCCGGCGACGATGAGCGGGACGCGGGCGGAGGCTTCGTAGGGGTAGGTCTTGCGGAACAGGCCGTGGTCGCCGAG
>SKPT01000484.1 GCA_007119405.1 Phycisphaeraceae bacterium | reverse complement strand
CGGTTGCCCGAGATCTCGCCCGTGATCTGGATCGTGTCCAGCATCGGCACGCCCGCGTTGACCAGCTCGCCCATCGTGTGCAGGCTGCGCGAGATGTACAGCGCCCGGAACATGTTCTTCAAAAGCGGCAGGCGCAGCTTCAGATCGTCGAACCACCACCCGCCCGTCTCGGTCTGCACGGCCGCGTAAAACGCGCCGATCAGCGCGAGAATCCCCAGCACCACGGCCCACCACCAGTTGACCATGAACGCCGACAGGTCCATCAGGAAAACCGTCGGCCAGGGCATCGCCGACTCCTTGCCCTCGAACACGGAGGCGAACTGCGGCAGCACGAAGGTGAGCAGAAAGATCGTCACGCCGATCGCCATCGTCGCGATCGCCGACGGGTAGATCGCCGCCCCGATGACCATGGAGCGCGTCTCGATCTGCTGCGCCAGGTACGCGGCGACGCGCTCGAGCATCTGGCTGAAGCTGCCGGACATCTCCGACGCCCGCACCATGTTCACGTACAGCGGCCCGAAGAGCTTGGGATGCTTGGCCAGGGCCTCGGAGAACTGCTTGCCCGACTCGACGTCCTGCTTGATCTGGAAGAGGATGCGGCGGAACTTGAGGTTCGGCGTCTGCTCGGCGATGCCCTCGACGGCCCCGCGCAGCGAGATGCCCGCCCGGATCATCACCGCCAACTGCGACGTGAAACCCAGCACGTCACGCGCCGACGGCCCCGAGCCCTGGTTCAGCTCCGCCAGCTTCTCCTTGAAATTCCGCGCCGCCTGCCCGGTCACCGGCGTCAGTTGAAGCACGGTGTGGCCCTGGGCGCGAAGCTGCTGCGCCGCGGCCAAGGCGTTGGGCGCCGAGAGCACGCCGTTGGACGTCTCCCCGGCCGTCGTTCGCATCTGATAGCGGTATTGGGGCATGGGCGTTCAACCAATTATCAATGCACAATGCACAATGCAGAATGAGGAGCCCGCGCTCACGCCAATCCGGGATTGCTGCATTCTGCATTCATCATTCTGCATTCATCACGCGGCAATCATGCGCTCGAGCTTCTCCGGGTACGCGGCCTGCGCCACCGCGTCCTCCTTGTTGATCATGCCGTTGAAGTAGAGCTCGGCGATGGCGTTGTCCAGGCTCTGCATGCCCATCGCCCGGTTCGTCTCGATGACGTTGGGAATCTCGAACGCCCGGTTCTCGCGCACGAGGTTCCGCACCGCCGGCGTCGCCAGCATCACCTCCACCGCCGGGCACATGCCCTTGGAGTCCAGGCGACGGAACAGCGTCTGCGAGATCACCGCCTGCAGCGTGTTGGCCAGCATCGAGCGGATCTGGTTCTGCTGGTCGGCGGGGTACATGTCGATGATGCGCTCGACCGTCTGCGCCGCGTTGACGGTGTGCAGCGTCGAGAGCACCAGGTGGCCCGTCTCCGCCGCCGTGATCGCCGCGGCCGTCGTCTCCAGGTCACGCATCTCGCCCACGAGAATGATGTCCGGATCCTGACGCAGCACGTGCCGCAGGCCCGACGCGAAGCTGGGCACGTCCGCGCCCAGCTCGCGCTGCTCGATCACCGACTTGGCGCTGTTGAACGTGTACTCGATCGGATCCTCGAGCGTGATGATGTGCTTCTGGTAGCGATGATTCATCGCGTCGATCATCGCCGCCAGCGTCGTGCTCTTGCCCGAGCCCGTGTCGCCGGTGACCAGCACCAGCCCGCGCGGCAGATACGTCAGCCGACGCACCACGTCCGGCAGGTTCAGATCGTCAAAGGGCGGAATGTCCGTCTTGATCGCACGCAGCGCGATGCCCACGCTCTGGCGCTGGATGTGCGCGTTGACGCGGAAACGCCCCACGTTCTTGATCTCGTACGAGAAGTCCGCGTCCTTGACCTTCTCGAACGTCTTCATCTGCTCGTCGCTGGCCATCTCCTTGAGCATCTTCGTCGCCGCCTCGGCCGAGAGCGGGGCGTGCTGCTCCAGCGGCGTCATGACGGTCTGAAGGCGCACCAGCGGCGGATGACCGACGATCAGGTGAATGTCCGAGGCGCCGAGCTCGACCGCTTCCTTGAGGATCTTGTTCAGGCTCATATCACTCCCTCGCCCATGCCACGGCGCGCAGCGACCGGCGTCCGACCGGTGCGCACGCACCGCCCAAGGCTGTAATGCTCCTATCGGCCGCCGCCTACGCCCGGATAAGCGCACCCGCCGAAAATTGAAATGCTTCAGCCGACTTGCCCAGTTGATACGACTCGCCCGGCCGCAACGCCGCCATCGCACCTTTTCACCACCGCTTCGTCCGCAGCGACTTGACACCGCCCCCGCCAACGCCCGTCCTGAGCGAGTCCGCGAGCGAAGGGCGGGATTCCCTCGGCCGCCAGTCCCCCGCCGCGCGCACGACAGCAGCCTCTGACCCGCCACGCGGCGAACTCAGAGGCTGCTCAAAGGATCGGGTCTCGCAAAACCCTCGAACTCAGTCGTGCATCACCAGCTTCAACTGCCCCTTCGGGGCCGGGCGAATCTGCCGCGGCGCGGGCCGCTGCTCATCGCCGGACTCCTCGTCGTGCACCTCCGGCAGGCCCTTGGGACGCGGCTGCGGAGCCGGGCCCAGCGCGTCCGGGCGATAGATCACCGCCCGGGGCACGATCCGCCGACCCTGCCCCGGCTCGTGCGCCGCACCGTCGGCGTGCAGGGAGCGGATCACCGTCACGCCGCCGGGCGGCTGCGTCCGGAACATCCGCACCGCCCGGCGAATCTCATGGTCCGGGTGCAGCCGACGCAGATCATCGAGCTTGGGATCGACCAGGATCCGCTGGTTGCCCACACGCACCTCCGCCAGATGGGCGAACGTCGGCTGGTCCGCCAGCTCGCGCGGCACCACGGCGGCGGGCTCGACCACCCGCCGCACGATCAGGGCCGAGGAGTCCCGCCGCGGGTGGACGCGCACCTGTCGCACCTGCGGCTCGCCTGCGGGCCCGGGGCTGGCGTCGCGGGTCACGACGTGCACGCCAGGCCGGGCGGACTCATGCGCCTCGGCGGCGGCGATGGGCAACGCCAGGGCCGCACACGCCGTGGCCACCGCCAAGGCCACGAGACCCGGCCGGCTGACGTGCATCGGCACGGCGCCGGCCAGGGCGGATGTGGTGGCAGGGCGGGCAGCGCGGGTGGCGGGGGGGGTGATGGGCATGGCGTCTCTTCTCCGAGCGGCTTGGGGCCGACGGGCCGCTGTCCTCTGCTCGCCGCGGCCCGTCGGCGCTGTTCGTCCCCGGCCAGCGCCCGCGTCCTTGCGGCACCGGCCGGCAGTCTCTTCACTCCGGGCGACGTCCATGCAGACAGGCAACCGCCATGCCAGCGGCCCGGGCCCGCGTCATGCCACCGTAAAGCTCTATGTGGTGGATGTTTAGGTGATATCCGGGCACCGCGGTCGCCCCGGCCGGGCTGG
>SKPT01000402.1 GCA_007119405.1 Phycisphaeraceae bacterium | reverse complement strand
TGCCATGGCAAGCCTCCTTTCTGGGACTGGGGCGTTTCCGCTGATACGACCGATACGCCCCCAAGCGTACCAGCGGGAGGCTTGCTTCATAGATTCACTGGCGGCTTGTCCGCCAGTGCCCGGGCGCGCCGAAGCGCACGGCAGTTGAGGCGACGTTGATCGCCGCGCGGGCGAACCCGCCACGCCACAGGCGGCCGACCAGGCACTGGCGGGCAAGCCGCCAGTGCCACCCGATGCGGCGCCACAGGCGTTAGTGGCACCCGATGCGGCGACACAGGCGTTAGTGGCACCGGAGTCGACCGGGACGGCGCCTGTCTGGCGTAACGCCCCGTCTTGGTGTTCATTCGTGTTCATTCGTGTTCATTCGTGGCCCTGACTTTCTTGCCTGATTCCGATGGCTGACACTGCGCAGATTCTCGTTGCTGGGCATATCTGTCTGGATGTGATACCGATGTTTGCGTCGCAGGCGTCGCCGCGGCTGGAGCCGGGGTCGTTGACGCGTGTGGGGCCGGCGTTGCGTTCGCCGGGTGGGCCGGTGGCGAACGTCGGTTTGGCGCTGCATCGGCTGGGTGTGCCGACGGCGCTGATGGGCAAGGTGGGTGACGACTTGTTCGGGCGGGAGATCATTCGGCTGATCGAGCGTGAGGGGCCGGGCCTGGCGTCGGGGATGATCCGGGCGGTGGGCCAGGACACGAGCTACACGATCGTCATCAGTCCGCCGGGGACGGATCGGCTGTTCCTGCATCATCCGGGGGCGAACGACACGTTCGGCGCCAGGGATGTGAAGCTGGACGGGCTGGAGGGGGCGCGGCTGATGCACTTCGGGTATCCGCCGATCATGCACGGGTTCAGCAGCGATGGCGGCGAGGCGATGCGGTTGGTGTTTGATCAGGCGCGGTCGCGCGCGATGGCGACGAGCCTGGACATGTGCAGCATCGACCCGGCGTCGGAGGCGGGGCGGGTGGATTGGCGGGCGTGGCTGGAGCGCGTGCTGCCGGTGGTGGATCTGTTTCAGCCGAGCTTCGAGGAGCTGCGCTGGATGTTGATGGGCGCGACGCCGCCGGGCGACGCGCCACCGGAGATTGACGAGGTGCGCGAGCTGGCGGGGCAGTGCCTGGCGATGGGGGCGGCGGTGGTGGCGATCAAGCTGGGCGAGCATGGGCTGTACCTGCGCAGCAGCGAGGAGGCGGGGCGGCTGCGGGACGTGCCGGGCGACGTGCTCGCCGACGTCGAGGCGTGGCGCGGCCGGGAGCTGCTGCAACCCTGCTACGAGGTGGAGGTGGTGGGCACGACGGGCTCGGGCGACGCGACGATCGCCGGTCTGCTGGCGGCGCTGCTGCGCGGCGACGATGCGGCGGATGCGGTGCGGGCGGCGACGGCGACGGGCGCGTGCTGCGTCGAAGCCCCCGACGCTACCGGCGGGATCAAGGCGTGGCGGCGGATCGAGCAACGCTTGGCCGATGGTTGGGCGCAGCGGGCGCACGGGTTGCGGTTGGATGATGGTTGGAGCGATGCGGCGCCGCATCGTGGGCCGGCGGACCGGGGGCGGGATTAGCTGCGTCGGAAGAGTGGGTGCCGCGGCTTGGCCGCGAAGTGGCAAGCCGTGCAGCGGCCGACGGAGGCACGGCTTGCCCTTCGGGACAAGCCGTGGCACCCAACGCCGTGCACTCTGGCTGTTGGGTGGGTAGAGCGAAGCGAAACCCACCACGCTTACCGTGCATTCCCGCCGCAACCGGTGGGTTTCGCTGCGCTCTACCCACCCTACATCAGCGCCGCCACGCGGTGGCTCACGGCGTTGAGTGGCATCCGCTCAGGCCGTTTTCGGATGGGTCCTGGCATACGGCACTGCCTGGCGTGGTACTTGCACCGGCAGCGTCGCGGCCGCAAACTCTGCCCATGGCCCAGCGGCGTTTTCACTATGACGCGGCGTTCGAGCACTATCTGCGTGCCAATGCGATCCCCTACGTCGCGGTGGACGAGGCCAAGCGGGCCGTGCACGCCGACGCGGTGCCGCGTCAGCTCAAGAGCTTCGACTTCGTGGTGTATTCGTCGAGCGGGCCGAACCTGCTGATCGACGTCAAGGGCCGCAAGCACAGCGGGCGGACGGGGCGCAGCCTGCAGAACTGGGTGACGGACGAGGACGTGCGCTGCCTGGAGACGTGGCGGGGGATCTTCGGCGAGGGGTTCGAGGCGGCGTTCGCGTTTCTGTTCTGGTGCGACGCCCAGCCGCCGGATGCGCTGTTCCACGAGGTGTTCGTGTACGGCGAGCGGTGGTATGCAGTGCTGGCGGTGACGCTGGGGCAGTACCGGCAGCACATGCGGCGGCGCAGCGCCAAGTGGAACACGGTGTCGATCCCGGCGGCGCGGTTCGATGAGCTGGCGACGCCGCTGAAGCAGATGCTGTAGGCGGTGACGGCCCGGCTTGCCGTTCGGGACAAACCTGGCACGCCGCACGGCTTGCCCTTCGGGACAAGCCGTGGCACCCCTGCCCGCGTGTTGGCGACCCCTTTGACCGGGCCGGGTATCCCCCCAATCGCGTGTAGACGGGCAACAAGCGGCGGCGTGGCCCCTAGCATCCGGGCGATGCGATACCTGCTGGTCAATCACGTGCCAATGGGCGTGGGCTCGGCGCCGGGTCGGGTGCGGGTGGGTGACCTGTGGCTGGAGGATCTGCGTGCCCAGGGCCAGGCGGTGGCGGAGCATGGGGGACGGCTGCGGGTGGCGTGCCCGCTGGTGGCGGAGCTGCCGCGGGACTCGGGCAGCTTTCACAGCGTGGAGGTGAGCCTGGAGCAGGAGCCGTTCGAGCACGTGGCGCTGCCGGCGTATCGGAGCCTGTTGCAGATGCTGCGCGTGCTGGGGCGTGTGCGGCGGGCGCTGCGGGAGGCGATGGCGGAGGCGGACATCGTGCAGATGGGTTACGGGGGGCATCCGGTGGGGCTGGGGCGTGTGGCGTGGCCGATCGCCACAACGCTGGGCAGGCCGCGGATCTGGGTCTTCGACGGGGCGGACCCGTTTCCGCGTCTGGCGTGTGAGGCGGCCGCGGCGCTGCCCGGCAAGCGTCGGGTCAAGCGCTGGGCGATGCGGCGGTTCGAGGCGTTCTGCCGACGGACGGTGGCGGAGGCGGAACTGGTCTTTGCGCACAACCAGGCGGTGGTGCGGCGTCTTGCCGACGTGTGGGACGAGTCGCGTTGCCACGCGTTCGATCGATCGTTCGTGACGGAGCGCTGGCTGGTGGACGAGCAGACGCTCGCCCGCCGCGAGCCGCACTTGCGCAACCGCGAGCGCCCGCTGCGCCTCGTCGCCGCCGGCCGGCAGATCGCCATCAAGGGCACGGACCAGCTCATCCGCGCCGTGGCACTGGCGCGCGAGGCCGGGGCGCCGATCGAGCTCGATGTGCTCGGCGACGGCGACGACCTGCCGCGCTTCGTCC
>SKPT01000552.1 GCA_007119405.1 Phycisphaeraceae bacterium | reverse complement strand
GCCGAGCTCGAGACGGTCCTCACGCAGGTCCGCGAGGTGCTGCTCGTATTCGTGGCGGAAATAGCGCAAGGTCGTCAGCACCGGGTTGGGCGCGCTGGCGCCGAGGCCGCAGAGACTGCCTGCGGTCACCTGGCGGGCGAGGCTCTCGAGTTCGTCGATGTCCGCCGACCTGCCGCGCCCCTGGCACAGGCGGGTGAGGATCTCGTGCATGCGCCGCGTGCCGATGCGACAAAAGCTGCACTTGCCGCAGGACTGATTCTGGGTGAACTCCAGGAAGTAGCGCGCCAGCTCGGCCATGCAGTCACCGTCGTCGAGCACAACCAGGCCGCCCGAGCCCATGATCGCGCCGGCGTCGGCGAGCGCTTCGTAGTCGATGGGGGTGTGGGCCATGGACGCGGGCAGGCACCCGCCGCTGGGCCCGCCGATCTGCACCGCCTTGAACGCGCGTCCGTCGGCGGGGCCGCCACCGATGCCGAAGACCACCTGGTGGATGCTGGTGCCCATCGGCACCTCGATGAGCCCGCCGCGCTTGACCTTGCCGGCGAGGGCGAACACCTTCGTGCCACGGCTCTGCCCGGTGCCGTGGGCGGCGAACGCCTCCGGCCCATGCCGGACAATCCACGGCACATCCGCCAGTGTCTCGACGTTGTTCACCAGCGTCGGCACACGCCACAGGCCGCGCTCGATGGGGTAGGGGGGGCGCATCGCCGGCGTGCCGCGTCGGCCCTGGATCGAGGCGATCATCGCGGTCTCCTCGCCACAGATGAACGCCCCGGCCCCCTCGCGCACCGACAGATCAAGCGGGGCCCGTCCGCCCAGGGCGTCGCGGCCGATGAGCCCCGCCTGCGCGCACAGCTCGATCGCCCGGGCGATGCGTCGCCGGGCCAGCGGGTACTCGTGGCGTATATAGAAGATTCCTTCGCGGGCACCGATGGCGTGGGCGGCGATGGCCAGGCCCTCGATCACGCGCAGCGGGAACGACTCCATGAGCGTGCGGTCCATGAACGCGCCGGGATCGCCCTCGTCGCCGTTGCAGATGACGATCTTGCGGTGGGCGCTCTGCTGCCGCGCCATCGCCCACTTGCGCCCGGTGGGGAAGCCGCCGCCGCCGCGGCCGCGGAGCCCCGAGCGGGTGATCAGGTCGATGACGCCGGCCGGGTCCGCCTGGGCAACGACCTGTCGCCAGGCGTCGAAGCCGCCGCACGCGAGGTAAGCCTCGAGATCGAGCGGGTCGAGCCGGCCGAAATGCTCGGTGGCGATGCGAACCTGCTGGCTGCGCGCGTGGGTGTGGCCGGGTCTGCGGCGGGGCATGACGACCGCGGCGGGCGACGGCTCGTCGCTGGTCGATGCAGTCGCCGACGGGCCCCGGACCAGACGGTCGAGCGCCTTGACCGCCCACTGCCTGGCCAGGCCCAGGGCGCCGGTGTCGAAATGTCGATCCAGAAGGCTCTCAACGTCGGCAGGATCGATGCCGGCGTAGGTGTGCAGTGCTCCCGCGCGATCCATGACCTGCATCGCCGGGCCGTGGCGGCACAGATCGGCGCAGCCGACGCGCCGCACCGCCACGTTCAGGCGACCGCGCTGGCGCTGCAGGTGATCCATCACCGCCCGGTACACCTGCCCGGCACCGCCGATCAGGCAACACGTATCCAGGGCGATGAGCACCTGCCCACCGCCGGCGGCCGCGGCATGATCGGCGGCTTCATCGGACCACCGTTGGCTCTGCTGCTCGGCGGCCGCCCGCCTGACCGCCTCAGCAACACCGCGCGTGTCGAGGTGACCCAGGGTCAGCTCATCGACCTGCACCACCGGCGCCAGCGCGCAGCAGCCCACACAGTCCACGCGCTCGAGGGTGAATCGGCGGGCCGGGTCGGTGTCGTCGGCTTCGGGGATGCCCAGCTCACGGCGAAGGGCCGCGTCAAGCCGATCGCTGCCGCGCACGTGGCAGGCCGTGCCATGGCAGACGCGAAGCGCGTGGGTGCCGGCCGGTCGATGGCGAAACCGATCGTAGAAGGTGCTCACGCCGAGCACGTCGGCCGGGTGGATGGCGGTCACCTCGCCGATGCGCTCAAGCGCCTCGGGGGGCAGATGGTGGTAGCGGTCCTGCACGGCATTGAGTAGCGGCACGAGCTGGTCGGGCGTTCGCCCGCGCCGGGCCACGAGCTCGTCCACGAAGGCGCGGGGATCGGGCGCGTCACTCATCGCCGGCCTCCGCGATGGCGTAGACGGTCTGCTCGGTGCGGATGTAGATCCGGCCCCGGACCATGGCGGGCGACGCCCGGACCGGTCCGCCCACGGTGCCGGTGTCGACGACCACCGGCTCGTCGCCGGCGAGGTCCAGCACGGTGGTCACGCCGTCGAGGTTGCTCAGGTACAGATGGTGACCGACCGCCACGGGCGAGGCCTGGTACAACCCGCTGAGCCGGTGCTCCCAGCGTTGCGTGCCGTCCGCCATGCTCAGGCCGGTCAACCGCCCGTAGTCGTCGATCACCACCGCCGTGGTGCCCACGATCAGCGGGCTGGCGATCTCCGGCAAGTGGTTGTCGACCGACCAGCGGTGCTCCTGGGCGTCGAGCTCACCCGATTCGGTCGTCGGGACGGCGAACATGGCCCAGGCCGGGCTCACCACGAGCACGAGCTCGTCATCGCCCACGGCGGTGGAGGCGATGTCGCCGTGCGGCCCGGCATAGCGCCACAGCTCGCGGCCGTCCGACGGATCGTAGGCCTGCGTCGCGCCGTCGGTGACCACGATCACCTGCACGCGGCCGCCGGTGCGCGCCACGATCGGGCTGGCCCATGACGCCCCGGCATCGCGATCGAGGCTCCAGAGCGGCTGGCCGGTGTCCGCGTCGAGGGCGTGGAGGTGGTTGACGTCGCCGTGGTCCCACTGCACGATCACAGCGTCGTCGTGAACGGTCAGCGACGAGGCGTAGCCGTACACGTTCTCCGCTTGCCCCAGAGCCTTGGACCAGACGCGTCGGCCGTGCATGTCGCTGGCGATCAGGTCGCCGTTGGGAAAGATGGCGAAGACCAGCCGCCCGTTGGTGGCACCGGTCGGGGCGGCGTAGCCGGTGTCCGCATACACCTCGGGCGGCCAGGGCGCGCCACCGGGGAGCACGGGCACACGATGTTCCCAGAGCAGCCGACCGTCGCGCGTGTCGATCGCGTAGAGCTTGCGCTGCCGTTCGTCGGCGCCGGTGACGAACAGCCGATCGCCCCAGACCACGGGCGAGTTGTGCCCCGGCAGGTCGATCGACGCGCTCCAGAGCACGTTGCGCCCCTGGGCGGCGTCCCAGTGCGTTGGATATTGCTCGGCGTCGTCGGCCCAGGCCAGCCCCGTGCCGTGCGGCCCGCGGAAGCTGGGCCACTGCCGCTCGAACGCCAGGTCGCTTTGATCGCCGATGCCGTCGTCAAGCTCGTGCGGCACGTCAGG
>SKPT01000255.1 GCA_007119405.1 Phycisphaeraceae bacterium | reverse complement strand
TCCGCGAACGCCCCGAGCTGCACCGTGTAGCCCGTGACCGCCAGTTGCCGCTCGACCTGGCCCCGGAACGCCGCGTCCCGCGTCCCGTCCCGCGCCAGCAGCAGCGCCGTGCGGGCCTGCGGCCAACGGTTGAGCTTCTGCAACGACAGCCCGGCGTGGAAGTACGCCCGCGCCCGGTCCTCGCCGCTCAGATGCTCCGCCGCCGCGTACAGCCGCCGCGCCGACTCGTCGTATCGGCCCAGGCGATGCAGCGCCAGGCCCAGCGACGCGTTGGCGTCGGCCGCCAGGTCCGCCGGCCCCGTCTCCGCCGCCCGGCGCAGATACCGCACCGCCACCGCCGGGTCGCCGATGCGCTCGGCCGCGAGCCCCGCGACGTAGGCCGCCTCGGCCCGATCCGCCGTCGAGCCCCGCCGCGACGCCGAGGACGCCGCGCGATACGCCGCGCGGTATTCCCCCCGGTTGTAGAGCGTCGTGTAATGCGCGTCAGCCCCCGCCGCCTGGCCGCCCCCGGCCGCGTCACCACCGCCGCGGCACCCCACGGCCCCCGCCGCCGCGACCAGCAGCACCCCCACCACCATCAAGCACCGAGCCCGACACGTTGCGCCCATGCAAACATGCTACCGCAAAACAGCCTGCCCCTGCCGGCTCGCCGGCGACCGCCGTCAGGCCCGCGGGGTGCCACGGGCGGCTTGCCCGTCGGGACAAGCCGTGGCACCGGCGCGGGTGAGGTTAAATCAACCATTCAAATGTCATTAAAATCCCGCCAAGCCGCGCCACGCGGCCGCGGCCCTCGAGGATCCCTGCATGCCCGCCAGCTTTCAGGAGCTTGACCACCAGCAGACGCCCCTGGGCGAGCTGGTCCTGCGCCGACGACAATCCGTCTCGCTGCCCGACACCGTCGTCTACGAGGTCAAGCTCAACGGCGAGTTCCTCATGTCCAGCCTCGTCAACGCCAGCGAAAAGGCGCTGGCGGATCTGGCGCTGAGCCTCCGGCCCCGCCAGCCGTGCAACGTGCTCATCGGCGGGCTGGGCCTGGGCTGCACGGCCGAGGCGGCGCTGGCGCACGACCAGGTCCAGCGCGTAGACGTCGTCGAGTACCTCGATCCGGTCATCGCTTGGCATCGCAAGCGCCTCGTGCCGGCCGCGGCGACGTTGATCGACGACCCGCGATGCACGCTGATTCACGGTGATTTCTTCGACCGCGTCGGCACGCGCCCGGCCGCCGGCCAGCCGCGCTACGACGCGATCCTCGTCGACATCGACCATTCGCCCCGGTCCCTGCTGCACGCGCGCCACGGCCGGTTCTACGCCAGCGAAGGCGTCGAGCACTTGGCGATGCACCTGCGCCGAGGCGGCGTCTTTGCTCTCTGGTCCGCCGACCCGCCGCCGGACTCGCTGCTGAAGCGCCTTGGCCGGGTGTTCGCATGTGTGCGGTCGCACCCGGTCAGGTTCCGCAACCCGCTGCTGCACGAGTGGGAGCTCAACACCGTCGTCGTCGCCCGGCTCGAAGCCGAATATTCACCATTGAATGGTTGACTTTACCCAGATGGGATGTACTCAGGGTGCCACGGCTTGACCGCGAAGCGGCAAGCCGTGCGATCGTCGGCAAACGCACGGCTTGCCCTTCGGGACAAGCCGTGGCACCCCGGCGGGCGAGGTTAAATCAACCATTCAAGGATCAATAGTACAAGTGGACGACGCCATGACGCGGCCGAGCGACCCGGCCCGGCTCAACGACCGCTTGTCTGGCCACCGCGGCGCGTTAGGATGGGGACACCGCGTACCGGCGTGCACAGCACCGCGATGTCTTTTTTAGAAGGGACGCACGACATGGCATTCACCCTCGAGCTCGGCGAATCGATCCGCGACTTCTCCCTCCCCGGCGTCGACGGCCGCAACTGGTCGCCCGGCGACTTCGCCGACGCCAAGGTCCTCATCATCAACTTCACCTGCAACCACTGCCCGTTCGTGACCGGCTCGCAGGACCGCGTCGACCGGCTCTACGCCGAGTACGCCCCGCAGGGCGTGCGCATGATCGCCATCAACAGCAACGAGACGGACAACCACCCCAACGACTCGTTCGACGACATGGTCAAGCGCGCCCGGGAGCTGGACCTGCAGTACCCCTACGTGCGCGACGAGTCGCAGGAGATCGCCCTGGCCTACGGGGCCCTGCGCACGCCCCACTTCTACGTCTTCGACGCGGACCGCAAGCTGCGCTACACCGGCCGCATGGACGACAACCCGCGCGACGCCTCCAAGGCCACGACCAATGAGCTCAAGGACGCGCTGGACGACCTGCTCGCCGGCCGGGAGGTGCGCACGCCGCTGACCAACCCGATCGGCTGCAACGTCAAGTGGTGGAACAAGGACGCCCACTGGATGCCGGCCGAGGCCTGCGACCTCGTTTAGACCCCACCATTCAGAACAACCACCGAGACACAGAGAGCACAGAGGTAAGCGGCTTACCGATCGGGCCTGGGGTGCATCTTTGTCGATCGTGGGCGTAGGTTGCGGGGTGGGTAAGCCCACTGCCTTGGCTGACGATCCACGAGGTTCGCGGTGGGTTTACCGGCGTTCGCCGGTGCCGCAGCCATCGCTTCGCTCTACCCACCCTACATCAACGCCTCACGGCGCGCTGTGGCCGTTACCCCCGCGGTTGACGTGGAGGCTGGCATCACCTGCCATGCCCGGTCACTGCCCGCGGGCCGGCACGTCGAGCGGCGAAACCGTGCCCGGCTCGGGGATCGGGGCGTAGACGGGGTACGGGCCGATCTCCAGTTCCAGCCCACCGTCGCCGACCGCCAAGCTCCTGGCGTGGCCGAGCATGTCGTAGGCCGTGACTTCCTCGAGGCCTTGCAGGCCGATCCGGACGGTGCGTGGTCCGGCGACGTTCCAGGCCATCAGCACCGGGTCGCCGTCGGTGTCGGGCGAGAAGAGGTAGGCGTAATAGCCGTCCTCGCCGTCGCTGATGACGTCGATGAGCCTGGGCCGGGGCATGAGCGCGATCATGTGCCGCACGGCGTGAGCGGACGGGCGCCAGGTGCCGTCGCGCAGGAAGAAGCCGGCGTTGTAGTTGTCCGTGTCGGTGGCGAACATGATGTGGACGCGCTCGACGCCCAGGCGCATCGCCCAGGCGTAGGTGCGCACGATGTACGCGGCCTGAAGCTCGGGCGAGACGTAGCGGCCGGCGTCGCGCTGCATCTGGAAGAACCCGCCATCGTCGTGCGAGACCGCCCAGCCGATCTCGGTGTACCAGATGGGGGTGTCGGCCCGGCCGTGGGCCGCGAGCGTCCGGCGAATGTGCTCCAGCCCGCCGGCGATGGAGTAACTGCCCCAACTGCGCCCGGCGTGCGCCTCCGGCGGATCGGGATCGACGTAGGGCTGCGTCGCGAGGATGTCGTAGCTCGAGGCGATCGCCGATGCCATCTCATGCAGG
>SKPT01000105.1 GCA_007119405.1 Phycisphaeraceae bacterium | reverse complement strand
CGATCATGGCGGAAATCTCCGGCACGGTGGAGCTGCGCAGCGACCGGCGTCGCGGGAAGATGACGATCATCGTGCGCAGCGAGTCGAGCCTGGAGGTCGAGCACCACGTGCCGCAGGACCGCCACCTTCTGGTGCACACGGGTGACTACGTCACGGCGGGCGATCCGCTGATCGACGGGCCGCTCGTGCCCCACGACATCCTCCGCGTCAAGGGCGAGGAGGCGCTGTACAACTACCTGCTGGAAGAGGTGCAGAACGTCTACCGGGCCCAGGGCGTGGCGATCGACGACAAGCACGTGGAGATCATCACGGCCCAGATGCTGCGCAAGGTTCGGGTGGACAACCCGGGCGACACGGAGCTGCTGCCCAACGAGGTCGTGGACAAGTTCCGGTTCCGCGAGGCGAACCAGCAGGTGGCGAAGCTGGGCAAGATCAAGGAGCCGGGCGACTCGGGCCTGCCGGTGGGCACGAAGGTCTCGCGTGGCGAGCTCAAGGACATCAACACGCGGCTGGAGGCCGACGGCAAGGAGACCGCCAAGGCGGCGAAGTGCCGGCCGGCGACGGGCAAGACGCTGCTGCTGGGCATCACCAAGGCGAGCCTGCAGAGCGAGAGCTTCCTGTCGGGGGCCTCGTTCCAGGAGACGACGAAGGTGCTGACCGAGGCGGCGCTGGCGGGCAAGGCCGACGAGCTGCAGGGCCTGAAGGAGAACGTGCTGCTGGGGCACCTGATCCCGGTGGGCACGGGCTTCGACAAGTACACGCAGATGCGGGTGCGGAAGCTGGCCGAGCCGCCGGCCCAGGAAGCGCCGACGCGCGAGCAGGAGCTCGAGGCGGCGCGCCAGATCGCCGAGGCCGCCGGCGCCGAGTCGCCGGACCAGATCAAGACGACGGTCGGCGAGTCGCGCCTGGTCGCGGAGCTGCTGGGCGAGATCGAGCCGGGCTCCGGCGGCAAGAGCTGAGCCGCTCGCGGCTTCGCGAAGCCTGCCGACAACTCAACATCGACCCAACCCCCGGCGCGCGAGCGTCGGGGGTTGTTTCATCCCGAATGCAACCCTTGCGCTACCGCGCCGCGAACAGAGCGATGCCGATCAGCGCGAGCACGGCGAGCAGGATCACGAAGCGTCGAATCCGGATGTGCCACACGGTCGGCTCCTTTCCCCGGCTCGCGGCCGCGCCCCGCGCATCAAACGATGCGGAACCGCTCCACGTGGATCAGCCGCAGCGGCACGCCCCAGCGCCGCAGCGTGTGCTCGACCACGTCCATCATCGGATCGGGCCCACACACGAAGTATTGCGCCTGCCCGGGCTCCGTCGGGCGGACGCGCTCGAGCAGCTCGGATGTCACGAGGCCCCGTTCACCGTCCCACGTCGCGGGCGGCTGCTCGAGCACGTGGATGACCCGCAGATCAAGCACAGACTTCATCTGTTTGACCTCCTCGAAAAACGCCAGGCCCTGAAGACGTGCGGCCCCGTGGATCAGTGTCAGCTTCCGGCGATCGCCGCGGTCGTGCAGCGTGCGCAGGATGCTCATCACGGGTGTGATCCCGATCCCGCCGGCGATGAAAAGGACCTCGTCACCGACCCCCTCCTTGAGCGTGAACGCGCCGTAAGGCCCTTCCAGAAACACCCGCGAGCCCGGCTGGAGCTGGCCGACCTGGCCCGTGAAGTCGCCCAGCTCCTTGATGGTGAACGCCGGTGTCTCGGGCCGGGCCGCGCTGGAGGCGAAGGAGAACGGGTGTTGCTGGAGGCTGAACGGGGAGTTGCCGAAGCTCAGCCAGGCGAACTGGCCGGCTTGGAACCGGACGCCGGCGTGGCCGACGGGGCGCAGCTTGATGGTCCATGTCCTGCTCGCCTCGGGCCGGACGTCGACCAGCTCGTAGGGGGTGCGGCGCAGGCGCAACGGCTTGATCACGCGCACGTGCACGAGCAGCGCCATGGCCGCGACCGTCAGCCCCACCCAGGTCGCCTGCTTCCAGAGCGGCTGGACGTAGTGGCCGACCATCAGGATGTGCCCGAGCCCGATGAGCACGACCAGGACGGCGATGATGCCGTGGCTCAGCCGCCACCATTCGTAGCTCAGCCCGGCGCGCTGGCGTTTCAGTGTCAGAACGACCAGCAGCGTGACGAGCAGGAGCACGAGAATCAGGGCGAGGGCGCGCGGCGCGTTGACGCGCGGGTCGAGGAAGGCGAGATTGTCCGCGTCGGCCAGCAGCAGCACGAGCGCGTGGCCGAGGATGAACCAGTACGCGACCAGGCCGGCCTGTCGGTGAAAGTGCAGCAGCGAGTCGGTGCCGAACGCGGCGGCGATGCGGCGGAAGCGGCCGGTGAGCAGGAACTGAAGGCCCAGCATCGCCAGGCCGACGAAACCGAGCCCGACGCCGAACTCGACCCAGAACCCACGCCCCGGCGGCGGTTGGCCCATGACCGCCACGCCCAGCGGCGCCAGGATCAGCGCCAGGTAGAGCCCGCTCCAGAGCATCAGCTCCGCCCAGAACCTGTATCGCTTCATGGCGGCTCCGGCTCCTGCGGTGCCCCAAGCCCTGCCGGCCCACGGGACGAATCTTAGGCGGTGCCGCCGGAACCGCCCTCCCTGCCGGCCGAAATAAAACCGCACCGGCGCGTGACGCGCCGGCGCGGGTCGAATCGGGAGCGTGGGGCGCCGGTGCCGCGGGGGCCCGACTTCAGGCAAGGCTTACCATGCGAAGTGAGCGAAGGCCTTGTTGGCCTCGGCCATGCGGTGGGTCTGGTCGCGGCGCTGCACGGCCCGGCCTTCGTTGTTGGCGGCGTCCATCAGCTCGCGACCCAGCCGCTCGTACATCGGCTTGCCCGAGTCGGCGCGGGCCGCCTCGATGATCCACCGGTACGCCAGCGACTGCTGACGCTTCTTGTTCACCTGCATCGGCACCTGGTAGTTCGCCCCACCGACGCGCTTGGAGCGAACCTCGACGTCCGGGCGGACGTTTTCGACGGCGCGGTGGAAGATCTCGATCGCGGGCGGCTCGCCCTTGGAACGCTTCTCGATCTCCTCGAGCGCGCGGTAGACGACGCGCTGGGCGACGGACTTCTTGCCGTCACGCATGATGCAGTTGATGAAACGCGACAGATCCTTGTCGCCGTAGCGCGGGTCAGGCTTGAGCTGGGTGTTCGATGCGGTGATGCGGCCGGCCATGGTGGGGTCCTTTCTACGGCTCATCTGGCCCCCGAGTGGGAAGTTGGGGGCCTCTGTTCACCGCCCGTCGACGCGGCGGGCGATTACTTGCCGTGCTATTTCTGTGAGCTTCTGAACAACCAAACGAGGAAAAACACGATTGCACCGATGCCCAAGGCGAAGAACGCAAGGACCACCAACTCCCAGTGTCCGATCATCAAACCGATGAGCATCGTCGATCCTCCGGAAATCCCGCTCTTCGCTCGCGGACTCGCTCAGAGCGGGCGTTTGG
>SKPT01000409.1 GCA_007119405.1 Phycisphaeraceae bacterium | reverse complement strand
CGTGACCGTTCGAGGACATGTCGCGTTGCAGTTGACTGTTGAGCATGATGGTGGCGAAGGGTTGCCGGCGACGCCCTCCCCCTGCCCCTCCCGGGGGGAGGGGGCTCGGAGTCTTCATCCGCTTCGCCGCCTTCGCCCCTTCGCGGTTCTTCGACTTTCTCGATCGCCTAAACTGGACGCGACATGAGCGAGCTTCCCACGACCTACCGTCCCGCCGACGTCGAGCCCGCGGTGCTCGAGCGCTGGCTTGACAGCCGGGCCTTTCACGCCGTGCCCGACGCCGACGGCGAGTCCTACGCCATCCTCATCCCCCCGCCCAACGTCACGGCCGCGCTGCACCTCGGGCACGCGCTGAACAACACGCTCCAGGACGTGCTGGTGCGCCATCACCGCATGCTCGGCCGCAACGCCCTGTGGATGCCCGGCACCGACCACGCCGGCATCGCCACCCAGACCGTCGTCGACCGCCGACTCCAGCAGGAAGCCGAGCCCAGCCTCACGGACTACAAGCAGCTCGAGGAGCAGGGCCAGGGCGGCCGCGAGCAGTTCGTCGCCAAGGTCCAGGCCTGGAAGGACGAGTACGAGGCCGCGATCACCGACCAGCTCAAGCGCATGGGCTGCTCGTGCGATTACGAGCGCCAGCGCTTCACCATGGACCCCGTCTGCGCCGCGGCCGTGCGCGAAGCGTTCTTCCAGCTCTTCAAGGATGGCCTCATCTACCGCGGCAAGCGCCTGGTCAACTGGGACCCGGTCACGCAGACCGCCCTGGCGGACGACGAAGTGGAGATGCGCGAGGTGGATGGGGCGTTCTGGTACATGAAGTATCCGATCGTCGAGCGCGACGGTACCGAGACCGGCGAGCACGTCACCGTGGCCACCACGCGCCCCGAGACGATGCTGGGTGATACGGCCGTGGCGGTGAACCCGGGCGACCCCGAGCGCAAGGGGCTCATCGGCAAGCTCGTGCGCCTGCCGATCGTCAACCGCGTCTTGCCGATCGTCGGCGATGATTACGTGACCATGCCGGACGCGGAGTCCAGCGACGTCAAGGCAAAGTATGCCTCGGGCTTCCTCAAGGTCACGCCCGCGCACGACCCCAACGACTACGAGATCGGCTTCCGCCACGAGCGGACGATCAGCGAGACGGCCCGGCACGTGCTCATCAACGTCATGGCGCCCGACGCGTCGATCAGCACGCGGCACGGCTGGCCGGAGGACGACCACGCGCAAGCGGATGACTTTCTGCGCGACGAGCTGGTGGGCAAGTCGCGCGAGGCGGCGCGCAAGCTCGTGGTTGACTGGTTCAAGCGTCACGACCTGCTTGAGGACACCCGGCCGTACCGCCACAGTGTCGGGCACAGCTATCGCTCGCACGTGCCGGTGGAGCCTTACCTGAGCGATCAGTGGTACGTCGCGGTGACCGCCCCGATCAACCGGCTGCCCGACCAGGGCACGCTCGAACGCACGAAGGTGCCCGCCAATTCGCTCGCCGGCCTGGCGCTGCGGGCGATGGCGCCGGACCAGAAGGCCGGCGCGGACGTGGGCGATGGCGTGACGATCCCCGGCCGCGACCGCGCGGCCGTGGCGGAAGACCCCGACAAGCCGCTCAAGCCCCTTGGCGTGGGCGAGAAGGTGTGGGAAGGGCATCTGCGCTTCTACCCCTCACGCTACGCCCGCACGTTCCAGCACTGGCACGAGGGGATCCGCGACTGGTGCATCAGCAGGCAGTTGTGGTGGGGGCATCGGATACCAGTCTACCTGCTGGCGTTCAGCGAAGATTCGGACTTTTTGGAGAGGTTTCCGAAGTACCTGGACGCCGCAGGTGTAACCGACCGAGTCGAGATCCGGGCCCCGGACACGACGGCTGAGCCGTATTATGTCGCATCTTTGGACGCGGAATCCGATGCTGCGCTCGAATATTTGGCTCGGTTTGCCGGAAAGCCCTTGGTCGATACACCAATGGCGCATTCTCGTTCGCTCGTTGAGGCGAGAGGGCATGACTTCTCACACCTCGAAGGCCTCGCCAAGGAGGTTGCGCAGCCGATTTTCTACCTAGAGCAAGACCTTGACGTCCTCGACACCTGGTTCTCCTCCGCGCTCTGGCCCCTGTCCACGATGGGCTGGCCTCGCCCCGAGGACTTCCCCGACGCCATCCCCGAGGCCGACAAGCTGCTCGAAACCTGGAACCCGACCAACGTCCTGTGCACCGCGCGCGAGATCATCACGCTCTGGGTCTCGCGCATGGTCATGTTCAACCTCTACTTCTCCGACCCCGATCTCGACCCGCGCAGCACCAAGCAGCGCCTGCCCTTCTACGACGTGTTCGTCCACGCCATGATCCAGGACGGCCACGGGCAGAAGATGAGCAAATCGCTGGGCAACGGCGTCGACCCCGTGGACATCATCCACAGCCACGGCGCCGACGCCATGCGATTCACCCTCGCCCACATGACCACCCACACCCAGGACGTGCGCCTGCCCGTGGACCTCGTCTGCCCGCACACGGGTGAGATCTTCGAGCCCAAATACATCACGACCAATGGCTACAAGGTAATGGCGCCCACGCAGGAGTCGCCGCACGCCCCCGGCAGCAGGATGGTCACGAGCTACGGTGTCAGCTCCGGGCAGGTGCAGGCCAGCGACGCGATGCCGCTGGCGCGCAACACGTCGAGCAAGTTCGACATCGGCCGCAACTTCGCCAACAAGCTGTGGAACGCCGTGCGCTTCGCCCTGACGCGCCTGGGCGAGGCGCCGCCACCGGGCGGCGCGGACGTCGATTATGCCCTGGCGGACCGGTGGATCCTCTCGCGCCTGGCCCGCACGGTGCGCCTGGCGAACGAGTCCCTGAGCGAGTACGAGTTCAGCCGATATGCCCAGGCGATGTACGACTTCGTCTGGCGCGACCTTTGCGACTGGTACATCGAGGCGGTCAAGGCGGACCTGGCCGACCGCCCCGCGGCCCGCGCGGTGCTGGCGAGCTGCGTTGACGCGTCGTTGCGGTTGCTCCACCCGGCCATGCCGTTCATCACCGAGAAGCTCTGGTCGCATTTGAACGAGATCGTGCCCGAACGCGGCCTCGCGCAGCTCGAGCTGCCGACGAGCGAGGTGCTGGGGCGTGCCCGTTGGCCGCGCGTGGCGCACGCGTGGATCGACGAGCCCAGCGAGCGGTCGTTCGAGCTCATTCAGCAGCTCGTCTCCGCCGCCCGGCAGGTGCGCACGGAGCACACCGTGCCGCCGCGGCAGGTGGTGGACGTCAGCGCCAAGGCCCCGCCGGCGATCGCGCAACAGTTGCTCGAACATGCGCCGCTGGTGGGCGTGCTGGCGAACGTCAAGCCCCGCGAGGTGGGCCCGCGCGTCGATCGCCCCGCGGACGCGGCCGCGGCGGTCACCGGCGACATCGAGCTCTACCTGCACGGCCTCGTCGACCCGGAGCTGGAGCG
>SKPT01000605.1 GCA_007119405.1 Phycisphaeraceae bacterium | reverse complement strand
CGCCGTGTCCGCGAGCGCTACAGCGTGTACCGGCGCGGCCGCGGGCGCGGCTGCGCGGGCCGGCGCACGCACCACCTCGGCTACCGACCGGGTCACGCCGTCGCGGCCGCGCGCCTGCGTGGCCGACACCACGCGCTGGAGTACGTGGTGCAGGCGTGGCCCGAGGTGCGGGATCGGCTGGCGTTCACACGGCTGGTGCTGCCGGCCTGGCTGCTGGCGGTCGAGCGCTGGGCAGCCGCGCCGATCAGCAACCGCATCATCGCGCCGCCTCGGCCGCTGGAGGTCGAGGGTGCCGTGGTGGCAACTGCACCGGCGGCCGGTGTCGCGTAGCGGCGCGGCGGGGGCCGTTCACGACACGATCAACGTCTATCGCCAAGGAGAAGAGCGTATGGATATGGAAGCTGTCTGGCCACACGATCGGCGGCAGGCCGCGATTCACGAAGCCGGGCACCTGACGGTCGCCTGCATGAGAGGCGTCCAGTTCGCCAGGGCCTGCATCTATCGGCGGGACGATGTCACGGATCCGCGCGAGCAGAAGACGTATGGCGGGCAGATGAGCAGCGGCGACATGCCGCCGTGCGTGTACGTCGCCGGCGAAGTCGCCGAAGCGGTCGCGGCTGACCCGGACGTGGAGGCAGACGAGTTGGTCGAGTGGATCTGGATGGACTTGATGGGCACGTCGCCAACCGACGCGGCGGGCATGCCCGAGGACAGCGCGGCGCTCTACGAGGCGGTGGTAGAGGCGATGGATCTGCTTCGCTCGGACGTGGGCCGACGATTCTTGGATTGGGCCGTCGCCCAGCTATGCGAGTACGAACTGATTACGGATGGCATGGCCCGGGACAAGCTCAGGGATTTGTGGCCCGTCGATGACGGCCAAGCCGATCTCGCCAGCCGCCGCGTCATGGCTGGCTGTCGTAGCGGCGGGCGAGGTCGGTGAGCTTGGCCTTGATCTCGCGGAGGCTCGGCGTGGCGTCGCTGGCGATGTTGCCGTAGCAGGCGTCCTTCCGCGCCCCTTTGTACCAGCCGCGGGTCCAGGCGAGGCGGTAGAAGAGGCGGACGAGCTCCGATTCGCCTTCGCCGCCGCGCTCGAACAGCGACTTGGTGCCGGGCCGCTTGGTGTAAGTCCAGCCCGGGCATCGCATGGGCTCCAGCGCCAGCTCGACCAGCCCGACGCACATCATGATGTAGGCGGCGACCTTGGTCTTGTTCAGGCTCGCGGCGAAAAAGCGGAACTCGACCCGGTTGCGCCCGCGGGCGAGGTGGGTCAGGTTCAGGCCGTGGTAGCGATCCCGCTCACAGTTGGCCTTCGCATGGTCGTGGCTGCCGTAGGTCTTGATCTTCTTCGCGTACATGTTCCGCTCGCGGCGCTTGGTGCCGGTCGCGGCGTAGATGCCTTTTTCATGGTTGCCGACCAGCGAGACCAGCCGGGCGAGGGCGGCGGCGTCGCCGTTGAAGCCGACGGTTACGTGCAGCCCGCAGGTGTGATTGACCCGCGCCCCGCGCTCGTTGATCGCGTCGACCGCGTGCATGACCTGCTCGAGGCCTTCGCTGCCGCGGAGGCAGGGGCTGACGAACTCGCAGCCCTTGCGGCCCGGGGCCTGCGGCTTGATGCTCGCGTCGCGCTCGGCCTTCCAGCCCGCGGGCAGGTACGGCACCTGCGTGCCGCGGTGGTAGCCGCCGATGGGCGTGGTGTCGTGGCCGGGAAGGGTCGTTTCAATCTCGATTCCGAAGGTGATCTCGCTGGCGTGCATGTCGTGGCTCCTTGCGTAAGGCGTGCTGTACATGCACATGGAGCCATGTTTTGGCGAGAACATCCAGCAGGTTCCGCGAGCATGTGGGTAAAAAATGCAGCTTTTTTCGGGCCCGGGCGCGATCCAAGGGAAGTCCTTAGCGCAGGGGCGATGGCGCGATAGAAAACGCATCGTCACCACTGAGAAAGCGCCGGCGGATACCGGCGCAGCCCCCGGAACAGGGACGTGAGATTGGCACTATTCGGACGACATCTCGGGCGAATGACCTTCGATGATGGCGTAGAACTCCGTCATTGCGTGCTCGAAGAATGCGCTGCGGTATCCTTCGGGGATGTGGCTGCGCCGGCCGTCGGCCGGGAGGAGCATGCCGCGCTCCTTGAGGAGTTCCAGCGCCACGTTCACCTGGGTCAGCGGCGCGTCGATGGCGTCGGCGATGGAGGTCATGGTGACGAGGTCGCGATGGTCGTCGAGGTACTCGGCGACCTGGCGGAAGATCTGCTCCGAGCAGCGGTGAACGTACTGCCGGCCGTCGGGCAGGGCGACGACGCGCTCCAGCGCGCCGCCGGGCGAACCTCGGAACTCGATGTCGCGGTTTTCGGTGCGGCGTCGCATGGTTCAGCCCTCCCCCCCGCCAGCGAGGGCGAACTTGCCGCGCTCGACCTTGACGAAGCGGGCGTCGCTGCCCTTCTTCTGGATCTCGCGGAGCAGCGCCGAGTAGAGGGTTGCGCGTGGCGTCGGCGCTTCGCTGTGCCAGTAGCCGCGGCCGAACATCGCGCTGACCATTTCCTGGGTGTTCAGCGGACGGTCCGATTCGCCGAGCACCTTGGCGGCGGCGTCGAGGCAGGACATGCCCTCGCGCTTCTTGCGCGGCTTGGCGGCGGGCTTGTCCTTCTCGGATTCGGCCATGGCCCGCTCACTGGCGGTCATGCCATCGGCGCTGGCGTCCCGCTCGTCGCGTGCCCGGGCGTTCTCCTGGTCGGCCTTGTGCTGCCCGCGGAGCGCGTCGCGCTCCTTCTTTGTGAGCTTTTTCTTCGTCCGCTTGGGGCCCCCGCCCCGCTTGCCACCCTTTCCGCCCTGTTGGCCCGTGTCGGCCCCGGCGGCGGAGGTGGTAGCGTCCGTCGCCCCGGACCCCGCGCCGCCCCGGGCGGCCTTGGGCGCGCTGGCGGTGCCGCGCAGGCGCTGGGCGCTTTTGATCCGGACCTTCTTGCCCGTGGCGACGTTGGTGGCGTCCCAGCCTCCGCGGGGATTCTCGGCGTCGATGCGCACCACCGTCGGCCTGTCGCTGACCTTGGCGCTGTAGTGGCGTCCCATCTTGACCTCATCCTTCTTCATCGTCGTTCTCCTTTGAATGGAGGTTCACTTGCCGCCGGCCACGCAGCCGGCGTCGTAGGCGAGTTCCAGTGCCCGGTGGATGCTCGAGACGCTCAGCTCGTGGAAGTCCAGGGCGTCGCGGCCGCGAACTTCGAGCGTGGGCACGTTGAGCACTTCCCGGGCGATGCGTTCGATGATTTCGTCTTTGCGTTGCTGCGGTGTGGGCATGGCGTTCTCCCAAAAGAAAGCGAGCCGGGCTCACAAGCCCAGCTCTTCACAGGTGCGGATGTATTCGTCGGTGCCGAGCAGCTCGACGAGCCGGTCGGCGAGCCATTGGCATTGGCGTTCGGCCTCGCGGCCGAGCTCGCCTTCGGCGCAGG
>SKPT01000288.1 GCA_007119405.1 Phycisphaeraceae bacterium | reverse complement strand
TCGCTGAACCGGCGTTCCAACTCCAGAAGCGTGCGAGGATAATCCTCGGCCATGAACGGCGACACTACGGGTTGGGGAAGGTGCAGTCAAGTAAATACCCCTATTCCGAAAAAAACAGCCGCAGGCATTACACCTGCGGCCGTCGGGAGGGTTGGCTTGTTCACGGCCCCGACGGAGCCCGGGTGGGCACCGAGAGGCCCGGGGATTACTGGAGGTAGTCCGACTCGAGCGTGTGGCGGATCTTCTCCAGGGCCTTGTTCTGGATCTGCCGGACACGCTCCTTGGTCACGCCGATGATGCGCCCGACCTGCTCCAGGGTCAGGGGGTTGTCCTGGGCCTGGGCCTTGTTGATGGCGAAGCGGTGCTGGATGACCTCCTGCTCGATGTCGGAGAGGTCGGCCCGGTTCTGGTGGATGATGCTGCGCAGCTCGTCGACGCAGTCGTCCTCGTGCTCGTCGCGCTTCTGCTCCATGTAGTTGGACTTCTCGAGCTTGGGGTCGAAGTCGGTGGGGAACATCTGGCGGTACTTGCTGAGCTTGACGCCGCTGCGGGAGAACGCCTTGAGGATCGCCCGGCAGGCGTAGGTGGAGAACTTGAAGCCCCGGGCGACGTCGAACTTGTCGACCGCTCGCAAGAGGGCCATGTTCCCCTCGCTGACGAGGTCGGCGAAGTCGACCTCGCTCATGCGCGTGCGCTTGGCCATCGCCAGGACCAGCGCCAGGTTGGTCTGGGCGATCTGGTCGCGGTAGGCCTCGGCCCGGGCGTGCCAGGCGAGCGTGTCCCGCGCCTGGCCGGGGTCGATCGGGTCCTGCTCGGCGAGCTCGGCCCGGCCGCCGGCGACGCGGAAGCGGCAGTAGTTGAACTGCAGGAACAGCGCCCGCTCCTGCTTGGCGGTCAGCAGCACCGTCCCGACGTTCCGCTGGCTGCGCACCTCCGTCAGGTTGTCCATGACCGGGTGGTACCAACTGGTGTCCGGCTTCTGGATCTCGGGCGCCTCGTCGAAGATCTGGCGTTCGGCGTCGGCGCGGGGCAGATCGAAGAGCTCATTGTGAATATAGTCATACTTGTCCTCGAGCAGCCGCTTGAGGACCCCCTGGTCGCGCAGGCTCAGCGGGCGCTTGGACTTGGCCTGCTTGACGCGCTGGTGGCGCCGGGCCTGTTCGAGCGGGGAATGGGTTTGGGTCATGTGCTGCGTCATAGCGGGTGCCTCTTGTTAAGGCTTCATGCGGTTGCGCTTACCGGTGCTGCCGGCTCGCGGCCGGCGGGGTGATTGGTCTGGGGCCCCTGTTGGGGTCTGGGATTGGGGCAAACGCCGTTCATTCATACGCCACGAACACCCGGACGGTTCCCGGTTTCTGGAGCCATTCCATGCTCGCCGCCTGCGCACCGCGGAAGACGGTGCAAACCACGTGCCCGCTGAAGAGGCTGGGGCGGGCGGGTTCTCCCACAGGCCGCGAAGGGCAAGAGGTAGAAGCATCCGGCCGCGGCCTCGGCCTCGGCGCTGCCGGCGATCTGCGCAGCAACCCGGGCGCCGCATCATCTTGACGCTCCCGGTGGCGCGGCCTAGACTCGGCGCGCCGTCGGCTGGGGGATCGCAAAGGCACGACACCGTCGGCGGGATCACAGGCGCAACTCAGGCCCGTGGCCAAGGCCCGCGGGCCCAGGAAGGAGACCCCTCATGGCATTCACGCTCCCCGACCTGCCCTACCCCACCAACGCCCTGGAGCCGGCCATCGACGCCAGGACGATGGAGATCCACCACGGCAAGCACCACGGCACGTACGTCAGCAAGCTCAACGATGCTCTCGCCGGCACCGACTGGCTGGAGAAGCCCATCGACGAGGTGCTGCGCAACCTCAGCCAGGTCCCCGACGCCAAGCGCACGGCGGTGCGCAACAACGGCGGGGGGCACTACAACCATGCGATGTTCTGGCCGCTGCTCGCCCCCCCGGGCAAGGGCGGCGGCGGCAGCCCCGGCGGCGAGCTCGCCCAGGCCATCGACAGCGACCTGGGCGGGTTCGACAAGCTCAAGGAGCAGTTCACCGCCGCCGCCATCGGCCGCTTCGGCTCGGGCTGGGCGTGGCTGTGCGTCGCCGACGGCAAGCTCAACGTCTGCTCCACCGCCAACCAGGACAACCCCATCATGGCCGGCATCGGCGACGCGGCCGGGTGCGGGGGCGAGCCCGTGCTGGGCCTGGACGTCTGGGAGCACGCCTACTACCTCAACTACCAGAACCGCCGGCCGGACTACGTCGAGGCGTTCTGGTCCGTCGTCAACTGGGAGCAGGCCGAGAAGAACTACGCGGCGGCCAAGAGCCTGGCGGGCAGCCGACGCTGAGACCCTCTTGAGCCACGCGGCGACGCCGTGCGCCACGGGTGCGCGCGTGGGTCGTAGGGTGGGTAGAGCGAAGCGAAACCCACCGTGTTGGCCGGAGATCCACGACGTTCGCGGTGGGTGTCGCTGCGCTCTACCCACCCTACACCCACCCTACACCCACCCTGCATCAACGTGTCGTAAGGGCGGTGTGGCCCTCGTTGCGCGCGGTTGAGGCCGGGGCTCAGACTTCGAGCGTGTCGGGGCTCAGGGCGTTCTGGCCGAAGACGACGGGGAAGGTGGCGTCGCGCCTGGTGTCGCGGGTGGCGGCGGGCATGTAGCAGACGCTGAAGGCGCGGCGGGCGACGCCGGAGCGGTTGACGTCCGAGGCGTGCAGAAGCCAGTTGTGCATGAGCATCGCCTGGCCGGGCTCGAGCTCGAGGTGGACGATGCGGTCGGGCTGGACGTGGCGGTCGACGTGCTCGTCGTTGAGGAAGCCGGAGCTGTGCTCGGGGTTGACGAGCCCGAGCTTGTGGCTGCCGGGGATGACCTGGACGCAGCCGTTGGCGACGGTGGCGGGGTCGAGGGCGGTCCAGACGGTGATCTCGGGGTCACGGTCGAGGGCCGACCATCGGTCCTGGTGCCAGGGCAGGAAGGTGCCCTTGTTGGCGGGCTTGTTCATGAACATGGCGCGGAAGATGGAGATGTCGGTGTCCGGGCCGTGGACGCGGGCGCAGATGTCGCGGAACAGGGGCTTCTGGATGTAGGCGAGGAAGAGCGGGTCGTTTTCGAGGTCCTGGATCTTGCGGTAGCCGAGGGTGGCGCCCTTGTGGCCGCGGCTCTGCTCGGGTGCGTTGGCGTAGTCGCCGTCGGCGCTGTCGAGCTGCATGAGCAGTTGGTCGTACCGGGCCCTGGCCTGGCCGAGCATGATGTCGTCGATGCGGCGTTGCAGGTCGGCCAGCTCGGTGTCGGTCAGGGTGCGGCCGAGGTGGACGTAGCCATCGCGCTGGTAGTCGCTCCACTGCTGTTCGGTCAGGGTGTCGGGCATGGCGGGGCTCCTGTCCTGGCTCTGGCGATGTTACCGGCCGGGGCCCGAGGGAGGAAGGGGCCCCTGCCGGGGCAGCTCCGGCCCCCGGTTCCCGCCCCCCCGATGTCGCCGGCGATGTTGCGTTGGGGTCAAAGCTCGGGTATGACGGGGCTTGGCCGGTGGATCGCCGGCCAAGGGAGCGAGACATGAGCGAGCAGGGACCGATTCGATACGGCATCGTGGGCCTGGGCCGGGCGGGCTGGGCGATTCACATCCGCCAGCTTCGCGAGCGTGAGGACGCGCAGATCGTGGCGGTGGCGGACCCCGAGGCGGAGCGCCGCGCCGAGGCCGAGGCAGAGTTCGGCTGCGCGTGCTACGACACGATCGACGGCCTGCTGGGCGACGCGAACGTGGAGGTGGTCGTGGTGGCGACGCCGTCGCACCTGCACGCGAGGGACACCATCGCGGCGCTGCGGGCGGGCAAGGACGTGATCGTGGAGAAGCCGATCGGCCGGGACGTGGACGAAACCGACCAGATCCTTCAGGTGTGGCGGGAAACGGGCAAGCACCTGTTCGTGCACCAGAGCCGTCGCTTCAGCGGCGATTTCTGGTTCCTCAAGGAGGTGATCGAGTCCGGCCGCATCGGCGAGCTGTACCACATCCGCGGGTACATGAGCCGGTTCTCGCGGCGCAACGACTGGCAGACGCTGCGCAAGTTCGGCGGGGGGCTGCTGAACAACCATGGCTCGCACTTCCTGGACATGATCATGGCGCTGCTGGCGTCGCCGGTGCGTGACGTGTGGGGGGACTTGAAGCAGATCGCCTCGGCGGGCGACGTGGAGGACCACGTCAAGGCGCTGCTGCGCACGGTCGACGGCAAGACGGCGGACGTGGAGATTTCGATGGCCGAGAACGTGGCCTCGGAGCTGCCGACGTGGATCGTCTGCGGCACGCACGGAACGGTGACGGTGACCAAGGGCGAGGCGACGGTGCGGTGGTACGACGGGTCGAAGGTGGCGCCGCTGGAAGTGGACACGGGGCCGGCGGCGGGTCGGAGCTATGGCAACGACGACGTGCTGCCGTGGCAGGAGGAGGTGGTCGAGGCCAGGGGCAAGCGGGTGATGAGCTTCTACGACAACGTGGTGGGCGTGCTGCGGCGTGGGGAGGCGATGCACGTGACGCCGGAGTCGGTGCGCGAGCTGATGCGCGTGCTGGCGGCGGTGCGACAGGGCACGGGCTTCGAGCAGGAGGCGGTGGCGGAGGCGGGGGCGGGGCGGTGATGCAAGGAGCAGGCACAAGCACGGAGGCACGAAGCAGAGGGGAAGGCCAGGGCGTGCGACGGGTGCCACTGACAAGCGGAGTCCGCGGAGCTTGTCAGTGTCGATCAGCGTTGCGGGCACGCCGGGTCATGCGACACTGACAAGGCCGAGGACGCCCTTGTCAGTGGCACCCGCCCCCCCGCCGGCGCCGCGTATAGTGTGCGGCTGATGTATTGCGATCTGCACATGCATTCGCGGGCCTCGGACGGCACGGACGCCCCGGAGGAGCTGCCGCGGCTGGCGCGGCTTTCCGGGCTCGACGCCATCGCCCTGACGGACCACGACACGACGGCCGGGCTCGCGGCGTGCGCGGCGGCGGCGCGGGCGCACGAGCTGGCGTTCGTGCCGGGGATCGAGCTCTCGGCCTGCATCGAGGCCGGGGCGAGCGAGGCGGCGGCGGCCAGGAGCGTCGACGGGCTGGAGCTGCACCTGCTCGGTTACTTCATCGACCCGTCCAGCGACGCCCTGGCGCGGGCGCAGCGCTGGCTCGTCGAGGCGCGGGCCCGGCGGAATCCGCGCCTGGTCGAGCGGCTGAACGAGCTGGGCGTGCGCATCGATTACGACGAGGTCGTGGCGCTGGCGGGCGGGGGCATCGTGGGTCGGCCGCACGTCGCGCAGGTGATGGTCGACAAGGGCTACGTGCGCTCGCTGCACGAGGCGTTCAACCGCTACATCGGCGAGGGCGGGGCCGCGTACGAGCCCAAGGCCAGGCTCAGCGCCGGCGAGGCGATCGAGGTGATCCACGCCGCGGGCGGCCAGGCGCTGCTGGCGCATCCGGTGCAGTTGAACGTGACCGATGGCGACGGCGTGGAGCTGGTGGTGCGGCTGCTGCTGGAGCTTGGCCTGGATGGGATCGAGACGCATCACAGCGACCATCTGCCACAGCACGTGCGGCAGTACGAGGCGCTGGCGCGGCGGTACGGGCTGCTGACCAGCGGCGGCAGCGACTACCACGGCTCTCACAAGGCCTGCCGGATGGGCGAGCCGCGGCTGCCGATGGCGGTGTACGAGGCGCTGGCGGAGGCGGCGGGGGCGCGGCGGGGGTGAGTGCCGATTGTCGATTGCCGATTGCCGGTTCGGCGGGGCCGGCCGGGGCAGCCGGCGGTGAGGGAGGAGGGTGTTATACTTTGGCGGGCGCGCGCCGTTGGTTGGCGCCGCGCGGGATGCGAGCACGAGACAGCGAGGGAACATGGACCCGAGGTTTCAAGCGATTGTGTCGACGATCACGGCCGAGGCGTACCGGGAGCGTCGCCGGCGCGGGGCGGTCAGGCCCCAGCCATTCGTGACCATCGCCCGTCAGGCGGGCGCCGGCGGGCACACGATCATGGAGAAGCTGGTGGCGCGGCTGCGGCAGGTCGACAAGCACGATCCGCCGTGGACGGGCTTTGACAAGGAGCTGGGGGAGCTGGTGGCCGGCGACAACGAGCTGTATCGCAACCTGGTGGACACGCTGGGCGAGCAGACGCGGTCGTGGTTTCAGGAGGTGTTCGCGGACCTGACCTCGCCGGGGCGGATGGACAGCGAGTTCGCGATCTACCGCAAGGTGGCGCAGGCGATGCGGGCGCTGGCCGAGCATGGGCGGGTGATCCTGGTGGGGCGCGGAGGCGTGTTCATCACGCGCGGCCTGTCGGGCGGGGTGCACGTGCAGCTCGTGGCGCCGGAGGAGGACCGCGTCGAGCACATGGCGCGGAAGATGGGCGTGAGCGAGAGCGAGGCGGCGGAGGAGGTGCGGCGAATCGACCGCAACCGCGAGGCGTTCTACAGGAAGTACTGGTGGAGCAGCGACGCGGGGCCGGCGAGCTTCACCGTGACCTTCAACACGGCGGTGAGCACGGACGAGCAGATCGTCGAGGCGATCCTGCCGCTGGTGCCGGGGATCGAGGGCCGGCCGATCCATGAGAAGCCGGTGGGGGTGGGGCGATGAGGGGATTGGGGTTTATCGATTCCTGATTGCCGATTTGTGTGAGCCGCCGCCCTCCGGCGGAGGCCGGGTGGGGTGCGTCTGTTGCACATGGGTCGTTGGCATCATCGAGGACGCATGGCGGCCGAAGGCCCCCTCCGCCAGCCCCTTCCGGCGGGAAGGGGCCAAGGCGTTACGCCGTGACAGCCGCCCCGCGCAGATGCCGGCGAATGCACCGCCCGGCGATGAATCGCTCGCCGCGCCGGCAGAGCCAGACGACCAGCGCGCCGATCACGACCGCGAGCGGCACCGTGGTCAGCATTTGGCCGCTGGGCGTGGTTACGAAACGGGTCCAGCCCAGCAGCAGGTGCAGCAACCCGACCACGACGGCGATGCCGCCGGCGAGGTACCCGGCGAACAGCACGTGCGCCATCGCCACCAGGCCCAGCCCTTCGCTTGCGCCGAACCACTGACACGCCCGCCGCACGGTCATCACCCAGCACGCCAGCAGCAGCGTGACCACGAGCACGCCCCCGAGCCCCGCCGACGCGCCCATCTCCTGCCCGAGCACCGGCGTCAACAGCCCGACGAAGCCCGCCCCCACCAGCCACAGCACGGTGTAGCTGACCGTGGAGAACCCCGGTGCGTGGAACCACGGCCGCGTCCACTGGCGGGTCATGAGCATCGCCACGTCGCAGCGCGCGCCGCACTCGGGGCAGTCGACGATGTAGCCATGCAGCCCGCGCAGGTTGTAGCCGCACTGCGGGCACGCCACGTCGTGCGGGATGGCGGTCACGGGCTGTGCGGCTTGCTCGGGCATGGTCCACCGCCTGTCCGTCGGGCTTCTCAGGGCGCCGCGGGCCTGTCCGACGCCCCCGCCAGCCCGGCCGCTGGCGTTCCGTCGCCGCCGGCCAGCATCGCGATCACCCGCTCCGACACCTCCACGTCCTTCACCGCCTCGCTCGCCGGCGATAGCACCGCCTCCTGGCCACGCAACGAGCCGACGAACCCCCTCGCCTGCATCGTGAACCCGTCACGCTGCTTCACGGCCGGGCTCATCTCGCCGTCGGCCTCGCTGACCACCGTCACCCGCGCCGCCCGGTTCCGCGCCAGCGGGGCCGGCAGCTCGATCCGCAACAGCGCCTTGCCGAAGCGCACCTCGATTCCCTCGTCCCAGTGCGGCACCGTGTGAGCCGTGAAGTCGAAGTACACGTGCGCATCGTCCTCGTCGCAGCTCGCCGTCACGTACGTGCTCGTGATCTGCCCCTGCCGGCGCTGCCGCACGTGCTCGAGCGTGTAGTCCCCTGCCAGGTATCGCACCAGGTTCGTCTGGTGGCTGTAGTAGTTGATCCACGCAATGTGCTCGCGCCACTGCGCCTCGCTCATCCACGCCGGCGGCTGCTCGCGCATCAGAGACGACGCCGGCACCTTCTCATCCGTGCGGATCGGCGGATCGCTGTACCACTGCCACTGCCCATGCGCGCACCACGTCCGCAGCGACAGCATCGGCCCCACCTCCGAGCCGGCGCGCCACTGCGCGATCCGCTGCTTCGCCCAACGCACCGCCGGATCGAACCGCTTCATGTACCCCACCTGGTACACCACGCCCTTGCTCGCGGCCAGCTCGATCAGCTCACGCCCCCGCTCGCTCGTGGTGGTCTGCGGCTTCTCCGTGATCACCGCCAGCCCCGCCTCGAGCACGTCCTGCACCAGCGGGGCGTTGAGCTGAAACGGCGCGATCGCCACCACCGCGTCGAGCTTGGCCTCATCGAGCATCGCCCGATGATCCGGATACACCTTCTCGAAGCCATACGCCTCGCCCACGCGCTGCGCCAGCCCCGGCCGCTGCTCCGCCAGCGCCGCGAGCGTCACGTCCGCGAGCGCCGCGTAGCGCGAGATGTGCGCGAGCTGCCCCATATACCCCGCGCCGACAAAACCAAGCCGCACTGCCATGCCAAACCTCCATGCATCCCCAACGCCCACAACACCACCCATGTTAACGCCCGCCCTGAGTCCGCGAAGGGCGGGATCTCCGCCCCCCCTCCCCAATACCCCCCAATACCCCCCCCATTAGCACCACCTGGAATGGTGGTGCTATGCTGGTACCCGGCACCAACGCCCAACGTCCGCCATCAGAAATCAGCGATCAGAAATCAGAAATCATGGACCAGGTTCTCCCCGTCGACGTTCACAATGCCATCGTCACCGCCGCCTACCAGGCCCGCGGCTACGACGCCGAGGAAGCCGACCAGGCCGCCCGCTTCTGCCAGCTCGCCGCCTGGCACGGCATCAAGACGCACAACGCGCTCAAGGCCCTGCACCTGGACGAGCTGTTCGGCTCGGGCAACAAGGACCGCCCCGGCTGCGTCCCGGGGGCCCGCATCGAGCGCATCCAGACGCGCTTCGGCGCCGCCGCCAAGTGGAACGCCAACCGCAAGCTCGGCCAGGCGGTCGCCTTCGAGGCCATCGACACCGCCATCCACCTCGCCGACGCCTACGGCGTGGGCATCGTCAGCGTCGACAACGCCTTCCACTACCTCTGGGGCGGCGGCTACGTCATGGAGGCCGCGAAAAAAGGTTACATCGCCTACACCAACTGCACGGCCGCGCTGGCCGAGGTCGTGCCCTTCGGCGGCAAGTTCCCGACGCTGGGCACCAACCCCCACTCCTGGGCCCTGCCCACGACCGACGCCGTCGGCTTCCCCATCGTCGTCGACTGGGCCACCAGCACCGTCGCCATGGGACGTGTCCAGCAGTTCAAGCGCGAGGGCAAGCAGCTCCCGGAGGGCGCCGCCGTCGACGAGCACGGCCAGCCCACCACCGACCCCAACCAGGTCGCCGCCCTGCTGCCCTTCGGCGCCCACAAGGGGTACGGCCTGTCGCTGCTGAACGAGCTCTTCGCCGCGTTCATCGGCGGCTCACTGCCGACTCTGCGCTCGCGGCCAAAGAACGCTGCGAAGGACGAGAAAACCACCCCCAACTTCTTCTTCCAGGTCATCCATCCCGAAGCTTTGGACTGCGCCGGCTTCGCCCGCAAGCGCAACCAGAAGCAGAACGTCAAGGCCGTCATCGAAGACATCCTCGGCCACGGCAACGACGGCGCGATCCTGCCCGGGCAGATCGAGCACGAAGCCGCCCTGGCCAGCGAGAAGGCCGGCGGCCTGCTTTTCACCGAAGCCGAGCTCGCCGAGTTCCGCCGGATCGCCGACGAGGTCGGCGTGACGATGCAAGTGTAAGGCTTCCCAGGCGCAAGCGGCTTGCCGCATCGCGCGCATTGCCGCAGCGAGCATGCGCCAGCCCAACCCGCCCGTCGCAGGCCCCCGCGCAAACGAGGGCCTGCTCCGGACGGTGTCAGGGGGAGAAAGCCTGGGCAAGGGCGACGGCGGCGGCTCAGCGCTTCGGCGGCGGGCTGCACAACGGCTTGACGACGCTGGTCTCCTCCACCATGTCCGCCAGCGACGTCTCGCTGAACGCCTGCTCCACCGACGCCAGCGCCGAATCCAGCCGACGGTGCAGCGGGCACAGGTCCTGGTGATCGGGCAGGCCCAGCGGGCAACGCAAGATCCGCCGGATCGGGTCCACCGCGGTGACGACCTCGAGGATGGTGATCTGCTCCGGCGGCCGGGTCAGGCTGAACCCGCCGTGCGGCCCGCGCTGGCCGACGACCAGCTCGGCCCGGCCGAGCTGCTGCATGATCTTGGCGAGGTACCCCAGGGGCACCTGCGTCCGGTCCGCCAACTGCTGGCTGGTCAACGGGCCGTGTGTGTGGTCGGCCAGGCTGACCATGGCCCGGAGAGCGTATTCGGCTGTGTGGGAGATCATGGGCGCCTGCCGGGTGGAGCAGCGGAGCGGCCTCCGCGCAGATCAAGAGAGCTTCAAATCCAGTATACGACTTGACGCCCAGATGTCAATACTTTAGGGTTTACTTATCTTTTGAGTGCGGTGCCGCGTCGCCCCGGCTCCGCCACACGGCTACGATCTCTATCACCCGGCGAAAACCCGGTGCCCGGGCCCGCCATACCCGCACCAAACCGCCAGTAACCCATGACCCGCGCCCGTCCCGCCAATCCCGACCCCCACACCCTCCGCTCACCCTGGCGCAGCGACTTTCCCCTGCTCGCCCGCCGGGACGCCAGCGAGCGCGGCGATCCTGGCGACGATGGCGGCCTGGCCTATCTCGACAGCGGTGCCTCGACGCAGAAGCCGGCCGTCGTCATCGACGCCGTCGCCGACTTCTACCGCACCGGCTACGCCAACATCCACCGCGGCGCCTACGCGCTGAGCGCCGACGCCACCAACGCCTACGAGGCCGCCCGCGCCAAGCTCGCCAAGCTCATCCATGCCGACGGCCCCGACGAGATCGTCTTCCTGCGCGGCACCACCGAGGCCATCAATCTTGTCGCCCAGGCGTGGGGCCGCACCTTCATCAAGCCGGGACAGCAGATCCTCATCTCCGCCATGGAGCACCACGCCAACATCGTGCCCTGGCAGATGCTCTGCGAGCAGGTGGGCGCGCGCCTCGCGGTCATCCCCATGGACGACGCGGGCGTGCTCGACCTGGACGCCTGCGAAAGGCTGCTCAAGCGCCAGCAGACCGCGCTGGTCGCCGTCGCCCACATCTCCAACGCCCTGGGCACGATCAACCCCGTGGCCGACATCGCCCGCCTGGCCCGCGCCCACGAGGCGCGCGTGCTCATCGACGGCGCCCAGGCCATCGCCCACACCCCCATCGACGTCCAGGCCCTCGACGCCGACTTCTACGCCTTCTCCGGGCACAAGATGTACGGCCCGACGGGCATCGGCGGTCTCTACGCCAAACGCGACATTCTCGAAGCCATGCCCCCCTGGCAGGGCGGCGGCGACATGATCCGCTCGGTGAGCTTCGAGGGCACGACCTACGCCGACCCGCCCGCCCGCTTCGAAGCCGGCACCCCGGACATCGCCGGGGCCGTGGGCCTGGGCGCGGCCGTGGACTACCTCCAGGGCGCCGGCCTCGAGCGCATCGGCGAGCACGAGCACGCGCTGAGCCAATACATGCACCAGCGTCTGGCCGAGGTCCCCCGTCTGCGCCTGATCGGCAACGCCCCCGACAAGGCGGGCATCGCCTCGTTCGTCCTCGACGGCGTGCATGCCCACGACGTCGCCACCGTCCTGGACTTCCACGGCGTTGCTGTGCGCGCCGGCCACCACTGCGCCGAGCCGGTGCTGCGCCGCTTCGGCCTGCCCGCGACCGTCCGCGCGTCGCTGGGCATCTACAACGACGCCGACGACATCGACGCCCTGATCGCCGGGCTGAGCAAAGCCGCGGAGATGTTCGCGCCATGAGCGACCTGTCCGAGCTCTACCAGGAACTGCTCATTGAGCACGGCCGCAAGCCCCACAACCGCGGCGAGCTGCCCGACGCCACCCACCAGGCCGAGGGGTACAACCCCCTGTGCGGCGACCGCGTGCACCTTCAGATCAAGCTCGACGACGCCGGCCGCATCGCCGCCGCGATGCACACCGGCCAGGCGTGCGCCATCTGCACCGCGTCGACGTCGATCATGACCGAGCAGATCAAGGGGCTGGACCAGTCGGCCATCGAAAAGCTGCACAACGCCTTCCACGACCTGGTCGCCGGCGACGCCACGAGCACCGACGCCGCCACCGAGGCGCTGGGCGAGCTGGCTGCGCTCGCCGGCGTCAAGCGCTTCCCCATGCGCGTCAAATGCGCCACCCTCCCCTGGCACACGCTCAAGCAGGCGCTCGCCGGCGGCGGGGTCACGAGCAACGAAGACGAGTAGCGGGGGAACGGTGGGGTCGGGGATCGGGGATCGGGGATCCGCAGACCCCGTTACCGATGTCCGGGCGGATGAAGCGCGGTCCCGGCGTTGATGTAGGGTGGGTAGAGCGAAGCGATGGCTGCGGCACCGGCGAACGCCG
>SKPT01000352.1 GCA_007119405.1 Phycisphaeraceae bacterium | reverse complement strand
GGACGCAAGTGAGCTGCCTTGTTGCGAATCCGCCGGGCGATGCCCGCATCCGAGAAAAGGCGATGGTACAGCGCCTTGTAGCCGGCGATCATCGCGTCGTACGACATGGCGGCGGGGATCACGTTCGTTTGCGCACGCGTGTTATCGCCGGGCATGATGTCGTGGCGTAGACGCCCCTCGCGTTCCAGCCGTTCGTACAGCGGCGTACGAGGCAGGGCCGTGAGCAGGCCGACCATGGCGACCTGAATGCCCGCGTCCACGATGAAGCGGTGCTGACGCTCAAACGCCTCGGCCGTGTCATTGTCGAATCCGACGATGAACCCGGAGAACACGTCGATTCCATAGCTGTAGATGGTGCGCACGGATTCGAGGAGGTCGCCTTTGGTGTTCTGCACCTTGCCCGCCGCCTTGAGGCTTTCGACGTCCGGCGTCTCGATGCCGAGGAACACCCATGCGAAGCCGGCCTCGCGGAACAGCTCGAGAAGCTCGCGATCCTCCGCCAGGTTGAGCGAGGCCTCGGTGCCGAATTCGAACGGATAGCCATGCTGTTTCTGGTAGTCAACCAGAAAGCGAAGCAGTTCTTTGGCGACCTTCTTGTTGCCGATCAGGTTGTCATCCACGAAGAAGGCGCTGCTCGCGCCCTGGGCGCGCAGGGCGTCCAGTTCCCGGCCGATCTGCTCTGGCGTTTTGGTGCGCGGCTTTCGGCCGAACATGACGATGATGTCGCAGAACTCGCATTGATAAGGGCAGCCTCTTGAAAATTGCAGGCTGGCCGGGCCGTAACGTGAAAGGTCGAGCAGGTCGAAACGTGGCGTGGGCACGTCGGACAGATCCACCGCGCCCGTTTCGATATAGCTCGATGCGGGACGGCCGGCTTCGTAATCGGCACAGAATCGCGGCCAGATGCGCTCCGCCTCACCCGCCACGACGCAGTCGGCAAGCTCCTCCAGCCGCTCCGGACACAAGGAGGCGAAGCTGCCGCCGGCGACCGTGAAATACCCCTGCTGACGGTAGTAGGCCAGCAGGTCGCGCTGCCGCGGATGCTGCACGGCCATGCCGCAGACCCCCACGATGTCCGCCTCGGGGCTGACGGGCAGGGGTTCGACCGCCTCATCGACGATCCGCACACGCCAGTGATCGGGGCACAGCCCCGCCAGCGTCGCCAGCCCCAGCGGCGGATTCAGGGCGCGCTGATGGATGAATATCTTCTCCATCGCCCAGCGGAAGCTCCAGAAACTGTCCGGCGAGCGCGGATTGATCAGCAGCAGGCGTACCGGCGTGGGGGGCATAAAGATGGTCCTGGGAATGACTTACCACCCGGAGCCTCAATGGCCCCGGCTGCTCGGCACGGCGTCGCTCCCAACAAGGCACACAAGTCCAACTCCGGATCCACGCGAGCCAGCCGCGGCAGATCATAGGATAGCGCAGTCCTTTGCTCCAGGCTCGAACGAAGTGCGTTGTCTGACAGAAGGCGGCCGGCGGATGGCATCGCAGCACCAGGCTCAGTAGCTGTGCTCGTCAAGCCGCACTTTGCCGCGGAAGGTCCAGTAGATGACCACCGTGTAGCCAATGACGAAGGGCATGCCCAGCCCGGCGATGATGAGCATGATCGTCAGCGTCGTGGGCGAACTGGCGGCGCTGTAGATGGTGAGACTGTGCTCGGGCCGCGGCGCACTGGCGACGATGTTGGGGAACGTCGCGGCCGCGAGCAGGCACACGAACACGAGAATCGCCACACCGCTGGAGGCGAACGCCTGGCCCATTCGCCCGTGGTGCAGGCAGCGCGGAATATTCGCGATCGCCAGCACGCCCAGGACCACCACCACGACGCCCCACGGGTGATCGTGAAAGTTCGCGGTGGCCTGCGGCAGCATCATCAGCGTGAAGATGGTGGTCAGCAGGTAGAGCGTGAGGAACACGCCGAAGCAGTGCCACGCCCATCGCCGCATGCGGCGTCGGTACGCGCCCTCGGTCTTGAGGCAGAGGTAGATCGCCCCGTGCATCATGACCAGGGCAACGGTGAACAGGCCGACGAGCAGGGCATAGGGCGTCAGCAGGTCGACCGTGGAGCCGATGAACTCCCCGCGCTCGTCCAGCGGCATGCCGAGCATGATGTTGGCGCCGGCGACACCGATGATAAGCGGGATGATCAGGCTCGCGCCGAAGAACGACCAGTCGCAGATGCTGCGCCACCGCCGGTGCTGGATCTTGGAGCGGAACTCGATGCTCACGGCGCGGAAGATCAGCGCCAGCAGCAGGAGCATGAATGCGTTGTAGAGGCCTGAGAAGACGGTGGCGTAGGCCTCGGGAAACGCGGCGAACAGCGCCCCGACGAAGGTCACGAGCCAGACTTCGTTGCCGTCCCACAGCGGGCCGATGCTGTTGAGGCTGATGCGGCGCTCGTGGTCCGTGCGCGCCAGCGGGTGCAGCACGCCCACGCCCAGGTCGAACCCGTCGAGCACCATATACCCGGCGATGAGCACGCCGAGCAGCACGAACCAGATGAGGTTCAGGTCCAACTCCATGGGTGAGGGTTCCTCGCCAGGTCATGATTCCGATGCGTCGCCGGGGGGCTTGTGCTCCTTGCGGCGCAGGAAGCCCAACAGATCGCGCCAGCCCAGGTAGCGTGCCGGGCGGGTGATCGGCTCGGGGCCGGTCTGGATCTTGTAATTGAGCACGTACAGCCAGACGCCGCCGAGCAGCACGTAAATCGCGCCGAAGGTCACCAGCGAGCCCAGCACCTGCCCCGCGCTCACCGCCGGGCTCACCGCGTCGGCGGTGCGCAGCCCCTGGCCCTCGTCGTAGACGAAGACACCCTCCGCGCCGATCGCAAGCGTGCCGTCGTCGTTCCGTTGCACCGGCGACTGGACGACCCACGGCTGCCGACCGACCTCCGCGGCCACCCAGCCGGCGTGATTGGCGAACATCGCCGGCAGGATCGCCAGCACAAAGACCCACAACAACCAGCGCCGCTCGTAGAGCACGCCGCGCCAGCGCAGCCACGACGCCAGCAGCGTCAGCGCGATCAGGCCCATGCCCACCGCCACCATCAGGCGGTAGCTGAAGTAGGGCACGAGCACCGGTGGCTGATCCTCCAGACGGAACTGATCCAGCCCGACCACCGGCTCGTCAAAGCGCTCATGCACCAGAAAGCTCAGCCCGCCAGGCACCGCCAGGTCGAAGCGCATCCGCTGCGCGGCCTGATCCGGCCAACCCAGCAGGCTCAGGGCCGCGGGGCCCGTGTCGAAATGCCCCTCAAAAGCCGCGAGTTTCGCGGGCTGGTACTTGTAGACGGTCTTGGCCTGGAAGTGACCCGAGACCAGCGCGGCCAGTGAGGCGACGGTGGCGAGCATCAGCGCGCCGGTGAAGGAGCGCTGCGCGAACTCGACGTGCTTGCCGCGCAGCAGGTACCACGCCGAGATGCTCAGGACGAAAAACGCCCCGACGAT
>SKPT01000305.1 GCA_007119405.1 Phycisphaeraceae bacterium | reverse complement strand
TGATCAGCAGGCTGCGGGTCTCGGCGAGCAGGGTGGTCAGCGTTTGGCCGACGAGCGAGCCGGAGCGGGCGAGCTGGGCGCGGTTGTGTCGCGAGAGCGAGAACAGCGCCGTCTCCGAGCCACTGAAGAACGCGCTGGCGACGAGGAGGATGGGCAGGAGCAGGAGGAGCAGGAACATGGGAGGTCAGGATGGAGAATGCAGAATGCAGAATGCAGAAAGGCGGAGGTCGCCGGTTGTGCCGACGAGTCTGCAATTCTGCATTCTGCATTGATCATTCTGCATTGTCACTCCAGTCCCTGCCAGCGGTGCTCGCGAATGGCCTGCTGAACGCGTTGGGCGGCGTCGATGGCGTCGTAGCCGGCGCGGGCGCTGACCTCGGGCGGGCCGCCGGTGCGTGCGGCGTGGAGGAAGCTGGCGAGCTCGGCGGTGAGCGGGTCGCTCTGGCCGTCGGGCAGGTCCATGGTCAGCTCGTCGACATTGACGAGATTCTCGTAGTCGAGGTCGGAAAGGTCCTTGCCGGCCTTGAGTTCGTGGCGGACCTCCTCCAGGGCCAGCTCGTTGACGTTCTTGCGGATGACGATGCCGGAGCGCTTCTGGTAGTCGAGGCTGACGTAGGCGTCCTCGGAGAAGAGGCGCAGCTTGCGCTCGGTCTTCAGCGCCAGGCGCGAGGCGGTCAGGGAGGCGACGCAGCCGGACTCGAAGACCAGGCGCGCCTCGGCGACGTCCTCGTGCTCGCCGAGGACCGCCACGCCGACGGCGTCGACGCGCACCAGCGGCGAGCGGGCGAGCATGAGGACGATGTCGATGTCGTGGATCATCATGTCCATGACGACGCCGACGTCGAGCGAGCGGAAGGTCATGGGGCTGACGCGGTTGACGGTGACGTAGCGGGCGGTGATGCCCATGGCCGAGACGGCGCGGACGGCGGGGTTGAATCGCTCGGTGTGGCCGACCTGGAGCACGGCGACGTGGGCCTGGGCGAGCTCGTCGAGCTCGCGGGCGGCGGTCAGCGAGCCGGCGAGCGGCTTCTCGATGAGGCAGGCGATGCCGCGCTTGAGCAGCGGTCGCGCGGCCTGGGCGTGGTGGCGGGTGGGCACGGCGATGCTGGCGGCGTCGAGGGTGGGGTGGGCGGCGAGCAGCGCGTCGACGCTGGTCAGCGGCTGGCCGCCGAACTCGTCGGCGATGGTGTGGGCGCGTTCGGCGTCGGTGTCGACGACGGCGACGAGCTGGGCGTCGGGCAGGTTGGCGTAGGTGCGCGCGTGGTGCCGGCCCATGCGGCCGACGCCCACGACGGCGACTTTCAGCGGTGGATCGGCGGCGGTCATGGAGGGATATGGTAGGCGGTTTGGCGCGGTTCGGGGTCAGGGGTTACGGTCGGAGATCGGGTTGGGGTTGTTTGGCCCCCCCTCCCTTTGGGAGGGGTTGGGGGAGGGTGGGTCCGACGACCTTGCATGACCGTTTTCCGGATGTGCCTCAGATTTTCAGCAGACGCACGAGGCGGCGGCTCGGGTGCCACTGACAAGGCCGTCCTCGGCCTTGTCAGTGCCGGGTTCCGTGACGGCCCCGCGACGCCGCTCCGCACTGACAAGCTCCGCAGACTCCGCTTGTCAGTGGCACCCGGCGGTCGCTGTTTTGTATGTGCGGGTGATTTGTTGGGCGTCCGGTCGTCGGGTGGCACGCAGCGTGTTGATGTGCAAGCATGGTTGTCGGTGATCCCCTCCCCCTGCCCCCTCCCGGAGGGAGGGGGTTTCAGAGACATGCCGGCGTGTGGTCACGTTCCCGTGCGCCCGCGGCGCAGCCAGGCGGTCATGCGGTGCAGCAGCGAGCCTGACGGGCGCGGGACGATGGCGTGGCGGTCGATGCGATGCGCCAGGCGGTGCATGCACAGGCCGGCGGCGCTGCGCGGCTGCTCGAGAACGAAGAGCTGTCGCTGGCGCACCGCCTGGCCGACCACCGTGTCATGCACGACGTGCCCGGCGAAGCGCGGCACGAAGCTGAGGAAGCGTCGGCAGACCGCGGCGAGGCGCTCGTAGACGCCGCGCGCCTCGCGCTCGCTGGCGGCCTGGTTCACGAGGATGCGCACCGCGGGCGGGCCCTGGCCAAGCTGCTCGCGCTGGCGCGCGAGTGTCTTGATCAGCGCGTAGGCGTCGGTGATGGCGGTGGGCTCGGGCGTGGTGACGACGATGACCTCGTCGGCCGCCATGAGAAAGCCGAGCACGTTGGGCCCGATGCCCGCCCCGGTGTCGACCAGCAGCAGGTCCACGTCCTGCTCGAGCAGTTGGAGCTGATCCAGCAGCCGCTGCCGCTCGTGCTCGGCCAGCGCCGCGACGGTCGCCAGGCCCGAGGCACCGGGGATGAGGTGGAACCCGCCGGGCGCGGGCGTGATGACCTGGTGGATGGACTTGCGGCCGGCGACGACGTGGGCGAGGTGGCCGGCGGGCGTGAGGTTGCACAGGACGTCGGCGTTGGCGGTGCCCAGGTCGGCGTCGAGCAGGACGATGCGCCGGCCCATGGTCGCAAGCTGGGCGGCGAGGTTGACGCTGAGCGTCGTCTTGCCCACGCCGCCCTTGCCGCTGGTGATGGCGAGGGTGCGGGCGGTGGGGGATTGCTGATTGCCGATCTTCGATTGCTCATTGGTCGCGGCGATGGGCGCAGCGACAGCGTTGGGCGCGTCGTGCCGCGCCTGGGCGATCATCTCTCTCAGGGCGTGGGCCTGGTCGGTCATGACTTGAGCTCTCCCTCTCCGAGGACCAGCGCGGCGAGCCGGTCGGCGCTGCCCGGCTCAATCTGGTGCGGCACCTCCTGCCCGGTGGTGATGTAGCTCAGCCGCTTGCGCACCTTGCGCATGACGTTGAGCACCACGCCGAAGGTCACCGCCTCGTCGAGCTTGGTGAAGATCACGCGGTCGGTGGGGATGCGGGCGAAGCGCTCGATCGTGTCCTCCAGCACCGCCTGCGTGCAGGTGGAGCTGAGCACCAGGTGCACCTCGTCGGCGTCGGCGGCCTTGATAAAGCGGGCGAGCTCGTCGAGGCGCGGGTCGTCGCGCTGGCTTCGGCCGGCGGTGTCGATGAGCACGGCGTCGCAGTCGGCGAACTCCTGCACCGCCCGCTGCATCTCGTCCGGGCTGGCCACGACGCGCAGCGGCACGCCGATGATCCCCGCGTAGGTGCGCAACTGATCGACGGCGGCGATGCGGTAAGTGTCGATGGTGATCAGCGCCACCTTCATCTGCCGCTTGAGCTTGAACGTGGCGGCGAGCTTGGCGACCGTCGTCGTCTTGCCCACGCCGGTGGGCCCGATCAGCGCGATCGTTCTTGGCCGGGCGGGCGACGTGGACGAGCGGTCCGCGGCGGCGATCGCGCCCTGGGAGGCGCCGTCGTCGGTGGGCATCAGCTCGGCGACGGCCTTGAGCACGGCCCGGCGGCAGGCGTGCTCGTCCTCGAGCTCGTCGGCG
>SKPT01000585.1 GCA_007119405.1 Phycisphaeraceae bacterium | reverse complement strand
CGGCCGGGGCGTGGGCGGGGCTGCTCGTCGGCTCGCTGGTGACCTATGGCTTCATGCCACGCCTGGCGCTGGCCGCGGTGTGCATCGTGATCGGCCGGCACCTGCAGCGGCGCGACCCGCTGGGTGAGCATTGGCCGGCCGACTACCGCCAGATGCTCGAGCAGCGCCTGACGCCCAGCCATGGCCAAGGCGTCATCATTGATCCCGCCCCCGCCGCCCCCGCCACCGCGGTGGCAGCGGTCGACGAGGGCGCCGCGGCCCAGCGGCCGACGGGGCCGCCGGCGATCGTGGGTTTTGAGATCGAGCCGCCGGCAGATGGTTGGCCGCCGGCGCTGCCTGCCCATGGCGACGGACAGGCGCAGGCGTGGCGGGGGTGGTGGGATCTGGGGTTGGTGGAGGATCGGGCCGGGCGGGCGCGGGTGCTCGCGGCGTTGGGCGAGGCCGAGCATGAGCCGGCCGTGCTGGTGGTGGTCTGTGCCCTGGCGCGTACGCCGGATCGCGGGGCGGGGCGGTTCCTGCGTGAGCTGCGTCAGCGGGTGACGCGGCCGACGGTGCTGGTGCTGACGGCCGGCGATGCGGTGCGCCGGCGCGACGGGACCGAGGCGCTGGAGCATCGCGTGGCCCACTGGCGCGCGCTGGCGGGCGAGGCCGGGCTTGACACCGATCACGTGCTGGAGCTCGACCTGGACAACGCCACGGACGCGAGCGTGGCGCGGCTGACGCGGCTGCTGGTTGGCGATGAGCCGGGCGAGGTCGATGCCGGTGGTGATCGGCTGGGCGCGGCGTTCGACCGGATCCGGGCGCACGCCGGTCGCTGGCAGGCGGCTCCCGACGCCGCGGCGCGGGCGCGGCTGCATCGGGACATCGCCGCGTGCTACCGCGAGCAGGCCGGCGCCTGGCCGAGCCTCGTCGACGAGGCGGGCGTGGCGGTCGAGGACTGGCCGGAGCGGGTGCGCGCCCAGGCGGGGCATGTGGTGTCGCTGCTGCCGGGTCGGCTGCGATTGAGCCCGCGGTGGCTGGTGGCGGGGGCGGCGGCCGGGGCGCTGGGGTGCGTGGCCACGGCCGCGCTGGTCTCGCCGCTGGCGCTGCTGAGCCTGCCCAGTTTTTCCATCCTCGGGGCCGCGGTGGCGGCGGTGACGGGGCGCGGGCGCGAGGCGGAAGCGGTTGACGAACCCCCCGACGTGCGATCGGCGGTGGAGGCGGCGGCGCTGTACGCGATGCTGCTGGAGTTGCAGGGGCGCAGCGAGGGGCAGATCAGCGCGGTGCTGGACAAGGCTTTGCCAGCCGATGATGCGGCCGCACTGCGCGACGCGGAGGCGGTGGGGCGGTGGCTGGATGAGCTTCGGGCGCGGTTCGAGCGGGCGAGGGAGGCGGTGGCATGAGCCTGCCGGTGCTGCGCATCGCGGTGGTCGGGCACACGAACACGGGCAAGACGTCGCTGCTGCGCACGCTGACGCGCGACGTGCGCTTCGGCGAGGTGTCGCTTCGGCCGGGCACGACGCGGCACGTCGAGGCGACGCAACTGCTGGTCGCGGGCAGGCCGGTGGCGGAGCTTTACGACACGCCGGGGCTCGAGGACAGCATGGCGCTGATGGAGCGTCTGACGGGCGAGGGGCCGGCCCCGTCGACGCGGAGCCAGTGGGCCGAGCGGATCGACGCGTTTCTCGCCGGCGACGAGGCCCGGGCGGGGCGCTTTGCGCAGGAGGCCAAGGCGCTGAAGCAGGTGCGTCAGCACGACGTGGCGTTGTACGTGATCGACGCCCGCGAGCCGGTGCTGGGCAAGTACCGCGACGAGCTGGAGCTGCTGAGTCACTGCGGCCGGCCGATCGTGCCGGTGCTCAACTTCGTTGCCGGCGAGGCGTCGCGCGAGGCGACGTGGCGCCGGGAGCTGGCGCGGCTGAACCTGCACGCGGTGGCGCGCTTTGACACCGTGGCGGTGGATGAGGACTCGGAGCGGCACCTTTTCGAGAAGATGCGCACGCTGCTGGACGGGCACGAGGCCACGCTTACGGCGTTGATCGAAGATCGCCAGCGTCAGCGGCGCGAGGTGATCGACGCGGCGGCGCGGGTGATCGCCGAGCTGCTGATCGACGCCGCGGCCGCGGCCGTGCGCGCGCCGCTGGATCCGCCCGAGGCGCAGCGCCAGGCGGAGCAGGAGCTGCAACAGCGCATGCGCGAGCGCGAGCGTGCCTGTCAGCGCCAGGTCATGGAGCGATTCGACTTCGACCCCGAGGACTGCCGCGCCGAGGCGGCGCCGCTCGAGGCCGGGCGCTGGCAGGGTGATCTGTTCGGCGAAGAGGCGTTGCGGCAGGCGGGCTACCGCGGCGGCGGCGGGGCCGGGGCCGGCGCCGCGATGGGCCTGACGCTGGATGTGGCGGTGGGCGGGCTCAGCCTGGGCACGGGCACGGCCGTCGGGGCGCTGCTGGGTGGGGCGCTCGGGGCCGGGTCAAAGCAACTGCGCCGCCTGATTGATCGTGTGCGCGGCCGGGCGGAGCTGCGCCTGGCCGACGCGACCCTCGACATGCTCGCCCGGCGGCAGGTGGAACTGGTGGTGCGTCTGCTGCACCGCGGCCACGCCGACCAGAAGCCGGTGGAACTGCCCGCGAACGCGGCGGAGCTGGCGGGCGTGGGCCAGGCGCGTCTGCCCCGGCCGCTGCGGCGGGCGCGCGAGCACGCGTCATGGTCAGGCCTCACGCATCAGCGCCTGCTGGGCGATGCGCGGCGGGAGCAGGCGGTGCGGGAACTGGCGGAGGCGATTGCCCGGTGGGTGCAGCCCGGGGAGGGAGGGTGATTTCTGATTTCTGATTGGTGATTGGTGATCGAACGGCGGGTGTGGGTTGGTGGGCGGTCTCGCGAAGCCGCAAGCGGCTGGGGTGAGGTAAGCTCTTCCTATCCGTGTTTATCTGTGTCTATTTCTCACGCGACGGGTGCGTGGAGGCGCTGCAGGAGCTTGCGTTCGGCGTCGGTGGGGGGGGCCTTGCGCATGCGTTCGATGGTGATGAGCAGGGCGTCGAGGTCGTGCTCGGCGCGGCCGGCGTCGGTGTAGAAGCCGAAGCGCGCGGCGCACTTGGGCGCGTAGCCGGAGACGGCGATCATGCAGCCGGTGCCGATGACCGAGCCGGTCATCAGTCGCGTGCCGATGGCGGTGCGGACGTGGTCGCCGAGGATCGGGCCCTGTCGGGCGCGGCCGGTGGGCTCGGCGGGGGCGTCGGGGGCGAGCTGGACGCGGACCTCGCCAAGGGTGTTCTTGAGGTTGGACACGTCGGTGCCGGCGCCGAGGTTGCACCCTGAGCCGACGATCGCGCAGCCGAGGTAGCCGTGGTGGGCCTTGTTGGTGTGTTCCTGGATGATGGTCACGGCGAGTTCGCCGGCGAGGCGGCAGCGCGGGCCGAGGCTGGTGAGTCGTCGCAGGGTGAGGTGAGCGCCGAGCTCGCAGCCCGGGCCGACGTAGCAGGGGCCCT
>SKPT01000656.1 GCA_007119405.1 Phycisphaeraceae bacterium | reverse complement strand
TCCGGGTCGATCTCCACCGGCTCGGACCAGGCCTCGGCCAGCTCGCGCTCGTCCGGGGTCAGCCCGACCCGCTCGCCGTAGCGCTGACGCTGCTCCTCCGAAAGACGCCTCTCCTGGAACAGCGGGTTGTACAGGCTCACCACAACCCGGTAGCGATACACCTGTCCCGGCTCGACGGTCAGGTCGTGGGCCCAGACGCGGACGGTTCCCGGCTCCTCCTCCTCTTCCTCCTCCGGCTCCGGCGCGACCGGCCGCCGCTGGCGCTGCTGCGCCGGCTGCTCGAACGGCACCTCCTGCTCGTACATCTGCATCTCCTGCTCGTACATCCGCTGACGCTCGCGCAGCATCGCCGCATCGAGCTCGTACGGGTCAGGCCTCGTCTGCTGGCGCGGGGCCCGGCGCTCGGCCCGGCGCTGCGGCGGCTCAGGCGAGAGGATGTCCTCGTCCAGGCCGAGCCGCTCGTTGCGGTCGCGCTCCAGGTCCTGCAAGTTGGCGACGAACTCGCGCAACTGCGCCTCGTCCCGCGGGTCGGCACGCCCGTCGCGATCCACCTGCCTGGCGACGCGCGTGTCCCAGTGCTCCACGCGGCTCTGCATCATCTCGATGCGGGCGTTCAGATCCTGGAGGTCGCGATGGTCCTCCTCGGTAAGCTGCGGCCGGCTGCCGTCAGGCGGGATCCAGAGGCCGCCCGGCGCCAGCGGCGGGAACGGCGGGCGGGCGATGAGCTCCTGCTGGCGCAGCTCGTCTCTCAGGTGCGACAGCTCGCGCTCCGTCCATTGGGCGTCGGGGTCAGGCACGAAGGCGATCTGCTCGGCCAGCGGGTCGATGCGCTGACGGTCGACCCACGTCCGGCTGTCGCGGTCGAAGCGCTCGCGTTCGAGGTAGACGGCGGTGATGCTGCCCGCCCGGCGCGCCCAGCCCTCGGGCACGCGCTGCTCGCCGTTGGGCCCGGCGCTGGCCAGGCGCTCCTGCCACTGCTCGGTGTCGAACTCGGCGCCGACGCTGACCCAGCGGATGTCGCGGGTTTCGCCGTTGCGGACGAAGCGTTGCAGCGCGTTGCGCAGGCTGCGCGGCTCCAGGTCCTCGGCGAGCTGGCCGTAGCCGGCGATCGCCAGCGTGCCGGTCGGCGCCGGAGGCTGGGGCACGTGATACGGCTCGGGCTCGGGCAGCTCGCCGAAGTCCTCCAGGCCCGGCGCGCCCAGAGCGGCGAGGCGCGTGGCGGCCAGGGGCGGGCTCTGGAGGCGGGTGGCGAAGTCCGCGGCGTAAGCGGGGACCCGCCGCTGGGCGATGGTCTGCTCGAGCTCGCGGCTGTCGCGGAGGTTGCGCTCCAGTTGCTGGGCGCGGTCGCGGATGCGCTGCTCGAGCTCGCGCGGCCCGACGCTGTCGCGGCCGAGCTCCACCGCGTAAGGGCTGCCCAGCACCATCCACGCACCGATGCCGACCAGGAACAGGCCCGCGGCACCGAGCACGAGCTTTTCGACGTGCTTCTGGAAAAAGCCGACATCCTTCATGTCCATGGTCACTGCTCCCTGGCGAGGCCGTGTTGCTTGCGGGCTGGTTCAGTAGGGGTAGTAGTCGTCATAAGCGTCGTACGCGTCGTATTCCGGCCCGTGGCGCGGGTCTTGAGCGCGCAGCTCCGGCCCGGCCGGGTCAATGCCCACATACTGCCGGACGATCTCGGGCATCAGGTCCTCGGTCCACTCGCGCAGCCAGATGGTTTCGATGAGGATGTTGGCCTCGACGACGCTGTCGGCGCCGTAAACAAAGCCGTCGCGCAAGGCGTCGTACTCGTCGACGTTCTCGAGCTTGACGTCGAGGACGGTCATGAAGTTGGTCCGGGCGAGGCTGCGGAACAGCTCGGGCAACCGCTGGGACGAGACGACGACCTGGAGCCGGGCGTGGCGGACGTCGTAGAGGGCGTTGGAGACGCGGCCGGTGGGCCCGACGTGGAAGTTGTCCGAGACGCGTTCATTGGGTGAGCCGGTCTGCCCGCCGAAGGGCTCGGTGTAGGTCGTGGCGCCGCGCCGGGCGGTGGTGCGACCACCGCGCCCGCCGGCGGTGCGGCCGCCGCGATCGTCGGAGACGACGCCCCCGCGTGTGTGCAGGCCGACGTACCCCGGCAGGACCTCGAGGCGGATGAGCCGCTTGACCGGGCCGTCGAGCAGGTTGCCGCCGTCGTCGATGCCGTTGGCGTCGACGATGGCGTCGAGGATGTCCTGGATGATCCAGAGCTCGAGCTGGCCCTCCCAGATCTGGCGCGGCTCGGGGGTGCCGGAGAGGGTCCACTCCGGCACGCGGAAGGGGTATTCGCTGCTGCGACGGTCGGTCGCGGCGTAGATGCCCAGTTCCTGGGCGCGGCGCTGGAGCAGTTGCCGCAGCACCAGGCCGCGCTCGCGCTCCATCTCCTCCTGCTCCTCCGCGGTCAGCCGCCCGCCGCGGGATTCCTCGAAGTCGCGATCGAAGGCGCGGAGCTGCTCCTGCAGTTCCGCGACGGGCGGCGGGCCGCCGGCGTTGAGCCTGGGGCCGACCGCCTCAGGGCTGGGCCGGGCGAGCAACTGCTGCAAGGCCTGTTGGTAGGCCTCGCGGGCATCGATGCGCTGCGTCTGGCTGGGCGAGGGCAGAATGCCATCCATGAATAAGCGGCGGTCACCGCGGTTGAAGTCGGTGACGTAGTCGAGCACCTGGCGGTACTCTTCGTTCATGCGCTCGTAGAGGCTCTCGAGCTGCTCCAGGGCCCCGGAGGTAATGGTCACGTTCTGGATGCGGTCGCTGGCGGCGTCCGGCCGCTCGGGCGGAATCTCGACGTCAGCGCTGATGAATCGGTCGATCTGGCTGACCTGGCCGGTGCGCTGGCCCAGCTCGTCGCGGAAGCTGTTGCGCTGGGTCAACAGGAAGGCGAAGAAGCCCAGCGACACGATGACCACCGCGATGGAGGCGACCGTGACCGGGTTGGTGCGGATCCAGGCGATGAGGTATCTCATGAACGAGCCTCCTGGTCATCGGGGTCGGCGGAACGTTGGGCATCGGTGTCCGGGCCGGGCGCCCCGGCCTCGGGTGCGGCGTCCTCCGCGGGCTCGGCCAGCTCGCCCCGGGCCTGCTCCGGCCGACGCAGCTCGACCTGCCAGCGGACCTCGAACACGTGGTCGCGCCCGATCGGCTCGTCGGCCAGCGGGCGCCGGGGCAACAGGTTGGACATGTTGTCCAGGTTGCCGCGGCGGTGGGCGCCGCCGAGGCCTCGGCCGCCGATGCCCGGGCCCATCTCCGGGCCCGGACCGGGGCCCGGACCGGGGTATTCCATCTCGTCGCGCGGCGTGCGCGGCGCCGTCGGGCGGCTGCGCGTGCGCCCGTCGCGGTCGTCGACGTCCCCCCGTCGCTCGAACATCTCGTACGGGTTTTCCGGCACGACGAAGCGGTAAGGCCGGTCCGGGCGATCGGCGTTCTCACGCAGGTAGCGGACCAGC
>SKPT01000415.1 GCA_007119405.1 Phycisphaeraceae bacterium | reverse complement strand
GGCCGCCCAACCCCCAGCCGGAGCCGGCGCGATGAGCAGCGACATGACCAGGCCCTGGATGCTGCGCAGCGGCGAGGCCGACGCCGCTGCCGGCCCGCCCGCCACCGGCGCCGCCTCCGGCTCGGGCGACGAAGAATTCGACCTGAGCGAGTCGGTCATCCTGATCGTCGACGACAACCAGCAGAACCTGGAGCTGCTCCAGGCCTACCTCGAGGCCCTGCCCTGCCGGCTGTACACGGCCCTGGACGGGCTGGAGGCGATGGCGTTCATCCAGGACGCGGACAAGCCGACGCCGGACCTGATCCTGCTGGACATCATGATGCCGCGCATGAGCGGGTTCGAGGTCTGCCAGAAGCTCAAGACGGACCCTTCGACGCGCAGCATTCCGATCATGATGGTCACGGCGCTGAACGAGCTGGGGGACATCGAGCGCGGGGTGGAGGCGGGCACGGACGATTTCGTCTCCAAGCCGGTGAACAAGCTGGAGCTGCTGACGCGGGTCAAGTCACTGCTGCGCGTGCGGCACTTGAAGCGCGAGCTGGACCGGACCGAGGCGCATCTGCGGCAGATCGAGCAGCGCGGGGACGAGTGATCCATTTGATGGCGAGTGGACGGGGTCGTGCGGCCTGGTGCGGCCGCGGGCGGCAGTTGCGCGCTGCGCCGGGGAGCTGGGCTCCGTCCGAAAACCGCAGGAGTGGGGGTGCCACGCAACGCCGTGAACTCTGGCTGTAGGGTGGGTAGAGCGCTGTAGGGTGGGTAGAGCGAAGCGAAACCCACCGGTTGCGGCGAGAATCCACGGCCAGCGTGGTGGGTTTCGCTTCGCTCTACCCACCCTACATCAGCGCCGCCACGCGTGAAGTTCACGGCGTTGGGTGCCACGGCTTGACCGGGAAGCGGCGGCAGGCCGTGCATCTCCGGGCCGTGGCACCCGGTTTCCGGACGGTGCCGGGTCCAATCGTATCGGCTATGAGGGCTGCGCGGCTGGTTCGGGGCGGTAAGTGCAGTTGGGATGGGCCCGGCGGTTGATGTGCATGGTGCGGGCGTCCGATGGGATGCATCAGCGAACGGGCCGCAGTGCGGCTTGACACCTGAAATCGTATCCCTTGATGGGGAGGGTCGTACCCGATGGCTCAGATCAACACCAACGTCAACGCCATGATCGCCCAGCGCGTGCTGGGGCAGCAGAACCAATCGCTGAACCAGTCGCTGGAGCGATTGAGCACCGGCCTGCGGATCAACCGCGGGGCGGATGACCCGGCGGGACTGATCGCCAGTGAAAACCTGCGCAGCGAAAAGGCGGCGATCGGCGCGGCGATCTCCAACGCCGAGCGCGCCGACCAGGTGGTCAACGTCGCCGAGGGCGCTTTGCAGGAGATCAACGCGCTGCTGCTCGAGGCCCAGTCGCTGGTGAACCAGACGGCCAACGACGCGGGCCTGAGCGCCGAGGAGAAGGAGGCCAACCAGGAGCAGCTCGACTCCATCCTCCAGACGATCGACCGCATCGCCGCGTCCACCAGCTTCCAGGGCACGCAGTTGCTCAACGGCACGATGGACTTCACCGTCTCGGGCCAGAACAGCGCGGTCGAGTCGCTGACGATTCACGGTGGGACGCTGGGCAACGACAACCGCGACATCGAGGTGCAGATCACGCAGAGCGCCCATCACGGGGCGGTGTTCCTGTCCACGGGCGGGGCGCTGGATCTGTCGGCGAACGCCGACGATCCGGACCCGCGCTTCAGCTTCGAGCTGATGGGCACGGCCGGCGCGCGGCTGTTCGAGTTCGCCGACGGCACGACGCTGACGGGCATGGCGGACCAGATCAACAACTTCACGGATGTCACCGGCGTCTCGGCGACCGTCAGCGGCGGTGGGCTGAGCATGCGCTCGACCGACTTCGGCTCGAACCAGTTCGTGTCGGTGAGCATGATCGGTCACGCCGGGCAGGACGGCGGCATCATGCGCATGGAAGAGGACGACAACAACGCCGCGGACGATGGCACCAACATCGACTTCGCCGACATGGGCGCCGCCTTCCGCGCCGAGGGCCAGGACGTCGGGGCCGTGGTCAACGGCGTCACCGCCCGCGGTGTCGGGCAGGAGCTGCGGATCAACTCCGACGCGCTGAGCCTGTCGATGCGGCTGGACGAGGACCAGGCCCAGGCCCTGGGCTCGTTCACGGCGGCGACGATCACCGGCGGCGGGGCGCACTTCAGCCTCGGCGCTCGCGTCAACCAGGGCAGCGAAGTCCGCCTCGGGCTCGCCAGCGTCGCCACGCACAACCTCGGATCCCAGGCCAACGGCTTCCTCAACGAGCTGCGCTCGGGCAACGCCGCGAACATCGTCGACGGCGACCTGGGCGACGCGCAGAAGATCCTGGATGACACGATCCGCGGGGTCAGCTCGATGCGTGGCCGGCTGGGCTCGTTCCAGCAGAACATCGTTCGCTCGACGATCAACTCGCTGAGCGTGACCCTGGAGAACCTCAGCGCCGCGGAGAGCGCCATCCGCGACGCCGACTTCGCCGCCGAGACCGCGAACATGACGCGGTCGCAGATCCTGGCCCAGGCGGCGATGAACTCGCTGGTGATGGCCAACCGCCAGCCGCAGGACGTGCTGGCACTGCTTGGCTGGGCCGGCCGACCCCACCGATTACCATTCCCGCCAGGCGCGGCGACCACCCCGGTCGCCGCGTTTTTTTTTTGCTCGGGTTTCGTGGGATCGCCCTGGGCAGGGCGAAGGGCTGTAGGCGCGCGCGGGGGGCCGGTGCGGCGGAGGTCGGGCCGCCGGTTGCCTTTGCCGCGCTTTTCTCCTGCGTGGCGCCCGGCTAGCGGGGTTGGTGGTTCCGATAAACGCGGGCGGTTCGGTGAGTGGTCGGCGAGCGGGGCTTGGGTCGAAGCTAGAGGGGCCGGTTGTGCCTTCTGGGAAAGGAGCCTGGTTATGGGAACCTAGCGCCGCGTGTCGACCCGATTGCAATGGCCCGGACAGCGTCAGCATCAGGATCGGATCGGAGATCTGCAAAGCGTACGTGGGGCAGGAGGCCCCAGCCCGGCCGCGTTGGCCGGGAGACTTGACCCCCTGTACTCACGGAGGAATCCGTCATGACCCAGATCAACACCAACGTCAGTTCGATGATCGCCCAGCGCGTGCTGGGCCAGCAGAATCAAGGTTTGAACACGTCCCTGGAGCGGCTGAGCACCGGCCTGCGGATCAACCGCGGGGCGGACGACCCGGCGGGGCTGATCGCCAGCGAGAACCTGCGCAGCGAGAAGGTGGCGCTGGACACCGCCATCGGCAACGCCGAGCGCGCCGACCAGGTCGTGAACGTGGCCGAGGGAGCCCTGCAGGAGATCAACGCCCTGCTGCTCGAGGCCCAGTCGCTGGTCAACCAGAGCGCCAACGACTCCGGGCTGTCGCGCGAGGAGAAGGAAGCGAACCAGGAGCAGATCGACTCCATCCTGCAGACGAT
>SKPT01000184.1 GCA_007119405.1 Phycisphaeraceae bacterium | reverse complement strand
GATCGTGCCCATGTCGCCGGCCGGGCCCAAGCACAATCACGTCGTGATGCGGTTCACTGAGTTGTTCGCCCCCGCCATGCCGCGGATCAAGGTCTCGGTGCAGGGCACCCTCGTCCTCGCCGAGGGCCAGGTCTTCGACCCCGACTTCATGCTGCTGCGGGCCAGGGAAGGCGGGTACAAGGACGCGCTGCCCACGGCCGCGGACGTGCTGCTGATCGTCGAGGCGGCCGACACGTCGCTGGCGCGTGATCGGCAGGTGAAGCTGCCCCTCTACGCCGCGGCGGGCATCGCCGAATACTGGATCGCCGACCTGGAGCGCGACGCGCTGATCGTCCATCGCGAGCCGGATGGCCAGGGCTACGGGCAGGTGCGCACGTATCGCGGCGACGAGGCGGTCTCACCGCTGGCGCTGCCGGAGATGAGCGTTCGAGCCGGCGAGGTGTTCGCGTGAGCGGGCCGGCCGGGGCGTCGCCGTCGGCAGCACCGACGGATTCCGCGGGGATCCGATGCATCGAGTGCGGCTACGATCTGTCCGGCACGGCGGTGGGTGCGGTTTGCCCGGAGTGCGGTCGTAGGGTCGCCGACTCGCTCATGCCGGTGCGCTCGGCTGGTCACGGCGCGGCCAAGGCGGCGCTGATCGCGGGCATCGCCACGCTCGTTGCCCTGCCGCCGCTGGGCTTTCTCGCGGTGCATTACGCCAATCGTTTTTATCGCCTGCCGGCTGCGGCGCGCGCGGATCCATCCAGCGCCTTCATGGCCCGCGCCGGCTGGACACTCGGCGTGCTGGGCATCATCGCCACGTGCTTCGTCGGCGGGATAGGGCTTCTGTTGCTGGTGTTTTCGCCCTTGCTGGCATGATCGTTGGGTCGAATCGGAGTACGCAAACGTGCACGAGCAGCGCCCGCCCACGCCGCCGCCGCACGGCCCCGCCGAGTCGTCGATCCATTGCGTTTCGTGTGGCTACAACCTCACGGGCGTGGTGATCGGCGGGGCGTGCCCGGAGTGCGGCACGGCGGTGGAGCGGTCGCTGGCCGTGCACGAGGCGCTGCCGACCGACGGCGGGGCGATCGCGGCGATGGTGCTGGGGATTCTGTCCATCGGGGCGTGCGGCCTGCTGGGGCCGGTGGCGATCGTTGCGGCGTCGTCGGCCAAGCGCCAGCATGAGGCCGGGCGGTCCAACCACGGCTCGATGGTCATGGCTCGGGTCGGTATGATCACGGGCCTGATCGGCTCGATCATCCTCCTGGCGCAGGTGACGTTGTTCTGGTGGCTCTGATCGGCCGACGTTCAAGGATGCGCACGTGGTCGAACAGCCGGATCCATCGCCGCCCCCGCAGGCCGCTCCCCTTGCCGGGCCCACGGCCGACTCGGCGCGGGTGCACTGCATCCGCTGCGGGTATGATCTGACGGGCGTGGCGCTGGGGGCGACGTGTCCGGAGTGCGGCACGCGCGTCGACAGCTCGCTCATCCCGACGACGACCAGCTCCGGCCACGCGATCGCGTCGATGGTGCTGGGCATCGTCGCCCTGGTGATGTGCCCGGGCTCGTGGGGGTTCCTCTCGCTGCCGTGCGGGCCGCTGGCGATCCTCTTCTGGTACCTGGCGCAGCGACAGCTTCGCGAGGGCACCGCCAGCCCGGCGTCGAAGGGCATGGCCACGGCCGGGCTGGTGATGGGTATCATCGGCACCGCGCTGGGCGTGATCGGCGCGGGTGCGTTCGGGTATATGATCTGGTTCTGGTGACGCCATGGCCTTTAAAAGCGACATTGTCTTTGAGCCGCACCGCATCCACGCCGCGGCCGTCTACTGCTCCGACGGGCGCTTCGGCGATCAGTGCGACCAGTTCCTGCACGAGCACCTGGGCCTGCCCAACTACGACCGCATCGCGCTGCCCGGCGGGCCCGGGGCACTGGCCGGTCACGCGGCCGCGGCGGTCGACGCGGCGGCAGTGATGAGCGACCTGCGCTTCCTCGTCGAGGCGCACGAGCTCACCCGCGTCGTGCTCATCGCCCACGGCGGGTGCGCGTTTTACGCGCAAAAGCTCGGGCTCACCGAGCCGGCGCTCGAGCAGCAACAGGTGCAGGACCTGCAAGGTGTCGCCGCCGCGCTGCGCGAGGCGGGCGTGGAGCGCGTCGAGACATACCTGGCCCGCGTCGCCGGTGAGCGCGTGGGCTTCGAGGCTGTGTGACGGCGCGGCCCAGGGCAAGGCGTGCGTCTGTCGACGATCGCACGGCTTGCCGCTTCGCGGTCAAGCCGTGGCACCCCACCTGCATTTCCACACACGCTCCAAGGCGCTGGTCGGAGGCACCCCGTCCACTGCGATCGCATCGAAATCGCGACGCCCCAGCGTTGCGAGTGGGGCTATTGGTGTGGTCGGTTGGCGGCCGGCTTGGGCGGTGGCACCTGGACCTCGATGCGGCCGTCGCGGACGCGCGTCGGATAGACGCGGGCGGGCAGCTCGTCGTCGGGGTAGGCGGTGTTGCGGCCGGTGCGCAGGTCGTACGCGAAGCCGTGGTAGGGGCACGTCAGCACGCTGCCGCGCAGCTCGCCGTCGGAAAGCGGCTGGCCGGCGTGGGGGCAGACGTCGGCGACGGCGAACAGGTCGTCGTCGGTGCGGAAGACGACGATGCGCCGGCCGTTGGCCTGGGCGCAGAGCCGCTGGCCGGGGGCGAGCTCGGCGTCGGCGGCGATGTCGGTCCAGTCGGTCATGAGCGTCGGGGTAACCACGAAGGCACGAAGCACGCACGCACGGCCGCGATTATAGGCGTTCGTCGCAATTGCAGCGCTTCGCGGGTGCCACTGACAAGGCCGTCCGCGGCCTTGTCAGTGCCGAACGGCGTGGTGGGGCCGTCACGCCAGTGGGCACTGACAAGCTCCGCGGACTCCGCTTGTCGGTGGCACCGCCCGCCAGGCCGCTTGCAGGAAGCTGGCCGCGCCGATGTTAACGCGAACTCGTGCTACGGGCCGCCGCATCGTGGCACGAAGGCGCCACCGCCCTCCGTCCACCACTTGACCGTCTTCACCATCTCCCCCCGCTTGACCATGCGCCTCGTGAACATCCCGCGTGCACCTTTTTTTCTAACTCGCGGTTGGGCGTGGCGCAGGCGTGTGCTACATTGGGGATTGGTAGTTGGGGGCGGGCGCGGCTGGCATCGCTGGCGTCGCGCAGAGGTGAGAGGGGGCCAGCGCCCCTTCCGAAAGTCGATCTTCGAAATCTTGGCGCAAGACCGTCGCTGCCGGGGCACCGGATGTGTCGTGGATCGTTGTCGCGAGCCCGCCAGGGCTGCCGGGCGGTCGCGCACCCATGCCCCGCCGGGGGCGACAGCTCGCGCCGCCGGTCACTGAAGGGAGCGGTCATGTTCCAGGTCTCAACGCTCGGGCGGCAGCACGCCCACCGCCTGATCCCCGCGATCGCCGCGCTGGCCGCGGTCAGCCTCGTCGCCTCCGCCTCGGCGGTGACGTTCGAGTTC
>SKPT01000596.1 GCA_007119405.1 Phycisphaeraceae bacterium | reverse complement strand
TCCCGGCGATCGATGCTCAGGAGCAGGCCGTAGGTGTCGGCACGGTTGGTGTACTTCTCCTCGCCCAGGTTGCCGTGCTTGAGCTCACCGCCCGGCGCGACCTTCTCGTACTGGTCCTTGCCGATGAGGCGGTAGCTGGTGACCGTCTTGAAGTCGGAGACGTTGCGAACCGCGCAGATGTTGCGCCACGTCCGCTCGACGCTGAAGAAGCCCTCAAGCAGGAACTTGTTCGCGACGTTGGAGAGGATGCCGCCGATGTCGATGGTGGAGAAGCTGCTGGCCTGCACCCCCGGCAGCGCCCCGCCAACCCCGCCACCAAACGCATGACGCAGCACGTCGCGCGACGCGCGGAAGTTGCGGCCGGAATACCCATTGGCCCACGCCGCCTCCAGCAGCAACTCCTGCAGACCGATACCGCCGCGGAAGCGATGGTCGGCCGTCTCGAGCGTCTGCTCCCCGAAATGTTGCTCGGGCTTCGACAGACCGGCGGTGAGCATGCACGCCGCCTCGAGCACCTGGGCGGTGACGCTGCTGTCAGAGGTGTGCACGGCGGGTGCCGTGTTCACGTTCGGCCGCGAGGCTCGCAGCACCTCGAGCTCGGCACGGTCACCCGACCAGCCCTCCTCGATCGCCTTGGCCGCGATCTCCGGATGCTCGGCCGCGACCTGCCGGATCCGGGCTTGGCGACGCAGTTCAGCCGCCGTCTGCTGGCGCATCTGCCGCAGCGCATCATCGGCGCCGGTGTCGGCGGCTGTCGTGGGAGTGGCGGGGGCCTGGGCAGTCACGGTGCCGCTGGCACCATCGTCACCGGCGGGAGCGGGGGCGCCGCTCGCCGGCTCAGACGTCGCGGGCGCACTGGTCCCGGTGGTGTCGCCGGATCCGGGGATGCCGGGGGTGGAGGGGGTGTTGTCGTCCATGATGTTGTGCTGCTCCTGCTGTTGTTGCGCGGCGATGCGCGCCGAGGTGTTCCGATCCGCTCCCGAATCCACGAAGCTGATTTCGCCGAGCACGGTCCGCCGCGCCACGTAGAGCGGGCCGGTAAACGTGCGCCCGTTGACGGTGATGTTGGCGCCGGCCTTGACGAACTCGGCCTGCTCGACACCGGCCCCGATTGATGCCTGCCAGGGGAACCCACGCTTGCCGCTGGAGACGACTTCGCGGGCCGCGGGCGTGTCGCGCGAAACGAGTCCCTCCGCCACGAGCCTGCCGCCCTCCACAGCGATCCGCTCCGTGTGCCCCACGCCCTGGTAGGCGCTGTGCGCGAAGCGGATGGGCTTGCGCTGCGACTCGATGCGCAGGCCTTCGAGGTCAACCACGACCGGGTGCCGCCAGCCCTCGACGCGCATCGGCTCGCCGCTGTAGGCGACCATGTTGAAGCGCGGCAATTGCTCAACTGCACCGTCCTGGACCTCACCCACGGGCGCGGCAGCCTCAATCGTGATGTCGCCGGCACCGCACAGCAGCGTCAGATTGCCCTCGATCCGGTCAGGCATGAGCTCGAACCTCCTCAGCCAGTTCCTCGATGTCGTCATCCTGCTCGCTCGGCTCCGATGGCCCGGCCTCGTCCTCGGTAAGGCCCAGGTCGCGCATCAGCGCCTTCTCCTTGGCCCGCTGACGCAGTTCCGCCTGCCAGTCCAGGCCCTGCTTCGCGTACTCGATGGCCAGATTGCTGGTGTTGCTCGCCAGCTTCGTCGCTGTGGCGTTGGCCTCCTTGGCGGGGTCGACGTGCTCCAAGCCGTCCCAGAACCACTCACGCTCGGACATGACCTGCTCGACCACACCCGTGACGCGCAACTGCTGCGGCAAGTAGCCCTCGACCAGCACCGCCTCGTCGAGCCACGCACCGAGCACGCGGTCGAGGATGGTCTCGGCCATGAACGTCTGGTCGATGCGGATCGCCTTGTAGAAGGACTGGTGATCCAGGCGGCCGGAGGCGAAGTTGTAGCCAGCGCTGTTGCCCGCGGCGACGTTGAAGGGCATGTTCAGGCAGCGAGCGATCTCCTGCAGGATCGTCCGCGTGAACTGATCGTGCATGGTGGTCGGCTGCTCGGCCCTGACCTGCCCGACCTTCCATCCGTAGGGCATGGTCAGCCACGTGCCGCGATCCATCTCGACGCTGTCCATCGGCTCGACGTTGGCCGCCTCGCTGTCGGCCGGTGCGTCGGTGTAGATCACACCGCCAGGCAATGCCGCGTGCTGAGCGGCCTGAAGCACCGCCAGACCGTAATCGCGCAGCATGGCGAACAGCGGCAGTGCGGGCGTGAGCTCGGGGATGCCGCGCGACTGCTCGGGCCGGTCGGCCCGGTACAGGTGGAGCATGGCGCCGGCGGGCACGAGGTCATACTCCGTCAGGACGCCGCGCCAGCCGTGCTTGTCTCCCGGATGACGACGCAGAACGAAGTAGCCGGCCGGGTTGCCGAAGTCGTCGTAGACGATGCCGTCGCGGACGCGATCGTTGTCACGGAACTCGAACGGGGTCGCGACGCGGTCGGCCTCGATGAGCTTGAGGTCAAGCTGGACCGGGCCGCGGATCCGCGGGTTGGTCGCCAGAATGGCGAACGCCTCGCCCGACTCGGCCTCGGCGATGCGCATGGTGCGCAGCTTGTGCGCCAGACCGATCTGCTTCGCCCAGCGTCGGAACTCCCGCTCAATGAGGCGGTCGACGTCGCCGTCGCCGGTGATCATCTGCAACCGCGGGCCGGTACCCACGACGTAGTTGGCGAGCGTCAGCACGATCCCGCGGGCGTAGGAGTTGTTCGCGACCTCGTAGCGGGCACGATTCCGCAGGATCCGCCGCACCTCGGGGCTGGCGGCGGCGTCGGCAGAGAGATGGTCCGCACCCGCCCAGTGGCGACGGTTCTCATGGTTCGTCACCGCCGCGTCATAGCGCCCCCGCAGCGCGGGCAGACTGGAGGTTCCCGAAGGCTGCCATGCCCCATCGCCTGAGTGGCGGGGGCGTCGCCAGCCGAAGATGTGCCTGACCCAATTGAGCATCCGTGCTCGATCCTCCAGCCTGCCCGGTCCTACGCCGCGCCCGGCGGCTCGACCCGTGTCCGCCGCACGCCCAGACCCTTCTTCGCCGCCTTCTTCGAGGCCAGGTGCCGATCCGCCTCGATCTGGTCCCGCAGGCGGTGCTGCTTGACGCTCTGCCCGTCGACCGAAGCCTCGGCGGGGCCCTCGGCGTTATCGCGGATCGTGTTGTCCAATTGCTTCGCCATGATCGCCGCGGCAAAAAGAACGCCGCCTCCACTAGTCATTTATGCCGTGGGAACACGCGTTGACCGGCAAATCGCTCGCGCCGTGGAAAGTTGTTACAGATGTGGAACGGAGGCTCTGGCCTTGACACCGGGCTACGCCATGAAACAATCGGAATCATTTAGGAGCGTGCGTATGGCCAAACCAGTCTTCTCAAAATGGGTTCACTGGGACCAGCGGCGGTGTTTAAGGCAATGCAGTGGGCCTGGTCTCTACGTCCTGGC
>SKPT01000549.1 GCA_007119405.1 Phycisphaeraceae bacterium | reverse complement strand
TTCGCAGTCGGGCTGGACGTGGTGGATCCGGCCGTTGGGTATGTCCTGGGTCAGCAGCTCGACGGTGATCATGGGGCTGCCGGGGAGCCGGGTGACGGTGGCGAATCGGTCGCCGGCGCGGTTGGTCAGATGAATGCGGGTGATGATCATGCTGATGCTCCTCGTAGGGATGGTTCATTCGGCGTCGCGGTTGGCCTGCTCGAGGTCGTCGAGGACGGCGAAGTCGCGGCGCTGCCAGCGTTCGATGCCGTAGGCGGTGACGATCTCGTACTCGGTCCATTCGCCGAGGTCGTGGTCGTAGGTGAAGCCGTTGAGCACCGTGCCGGGCTCGGCGTCGTGGAGATTGATGACCTTCGTCTCCGCGGGCAGGGACCCCCGGAATTGGCGTTCGGCGTGGCGTGGCTGGTTGTTGTGCATGGCGTGCTCCTTTCGCGTGGCGTGGCCCCGTAGGCCTTGTTCGTATTGGCAGGACACACTGAGCCATGACGGGCGGAAAACATCAAGGCGATTCGCGCCGCTGAATCGAAGTTTTTTTCAGGTGATGTGATGACCGAACGCGATGCTGGAAAACATGCGGCGGAACTGGCGACGGACGCGGGCCAGGGGGCGGGTGTGGCGGACCCGCGCTCGGGGGCGCTGAATCCCGCGGCCGTGGAGCCGGCGGCGCTGGCGCGGGCCCTGGGCGTACCGGAGGCGACCGTCCGTGCCCATGTCGAGCGCGGGGCGCCGGTGGCCATGGATGGCACGATCAATCTTGTGCATTACGCCGCCTGGCTCAACCAACAGTTGAGGCAACGACACGATGGCGATTGACCCTCGGAATCTGAGCCAGACGCAGCTCGTGCGGCTGTTGAACTCGACGCCGCTCGGGCCGGTGACCAACACGCCCGCGCTGCACCGCCAGCTCAACGATGCCGGCCTGCGCGTCACGTCGCGTGACGGCAAGCGGGTGAACCTCATCCGCTACGTGGCGTGGCTGGCCCGCGAGGTGGACAAGCCACGGCCGGAGCAGGCCACGTACGAGGAGCGGCGCCGGCGGGATCTGCAGCGCAAGCTCGCGCTGTCGCGCGAGGGACGCGACATTGGCGCTGTGCCCGACGTGGTGGATCCTGCGCGCCGCGAGGCGGCGGAGCGCTCGTTCCGCAGCTTCTGTGAGTGCTATTTCCCGGCGGCATTTCACCTGCCGTGGAGCGACGACCACCTGCGGGTGATGGAGAAGATCGAGCGGGCGGTGCTCGAGGGCGGGCTGTTCGCCTTCGCCATGCCCCGCGGCTCGGGGAAAACCACGCTCGCCCGCGTGGCGGGGCTGTGGGCCATTCTCATCGGCGCCCGTGAATACGTGTGCCTGATCGGCAGCGCCGCCGACCAGGCCAAGACGATGCTTGATGACATCAAGCGCGACATGCTCGGCAACGACCTGCTCCTGGAGGACTTCCCCGAGGTCATCTACCCCATCCGCAAGCTGGAGAACAACGCCCGGAAGCAGGCGGGCCAGCTCTGCCAGGGCGAGCTGACGTACATCACGTGGGCGACCGACACGTTGGTGCTGCCGACGATGGGGCGTGACCAGCTGCCCGAATCACTGCGCGAGCGGGATCTGGAGGCCAGCCCGTCGTCGGGCTCGATCATCACGGTGGCGGGCCTGGATTCGAACATCCGCGGCCAGCACCACACGAAGATGGATGGCAGCATTGTGCGCCCGTCACTCGTGATCCTCGATGATCCGCAGACGCGGCAGTCCGCAGCCTCGACGAGTCAAACGCGGCATCGCCTGTCCATACTCAACGGCGATGTGCTGGGCATGGCCGGGCCGGACGTGAAGATCGCCGGGTTCATGACCTGCACGAAGATCTACCACGACGACCTCGCCGATCAGATCCTCAACCGTGACAAGAACCCGGAGTGGCAGGGCGAGTGCACGAAGATGGCGTACGCGCTGCCTGCCAATGAGAAGCTGTGGGACCGGTATGCGGAGCTGAGGGCCGAGGGCCTGCGCGAAGGTGACGGCGGCAGGCGGGCGACCGAGTTTTACCGCGAGCACCAGGCTGAGATGGACGCCGGCGCTATTGTCGCCTGGCCGGATCGGTACAACACCGACGAACTCTCGGCCGTGCAGCATGCGATAAACCTGAAGCTGCGGGACGAGGAGGCGTTTTTCGCCGAGTACCAGAATGAGCCGGTCAGCGACCAGCTCGACGAGGACGTGCTCACGCCCGATCAGGTGGCCGAGCGCTTCAACGGTCGCCCCCGCCACCAGGTGCCCAAGCCGGCGACGTGCCTGACGATGTACGTGGACGTGCAGGAGCGGGTGCTGTTCTACTGCGTCTGCGCGTGGGAGCCCGACTTCACGGGCTACGTCGTGGACTATGGCACGCTGCCGGACCAGAAGCGACGGTATTTCACGCTGCGCGACGCCAACCGCACGCTGGCGGCGCAGTTCCCTGGCTCGGGCGTGGAGGGCGCCATTCAGGCGGGTCTGGAGCAACTGCTCGGCGAGCATCTGCACAGGGAATGGTCCGTGGCTGGCGATGGCGGCGTGATGCGGATCGAGCGCTGCCTGGTTGACGCCGGCTACCTGCCCGGCGTGGTGGCCAACGCTTGCCACCGCCTCGGTGCCGTCGCCATGCCTGCCAAGGGCGTGGGCATCCGGGCCGGTAACCGCCCGATGAGCGCATACCGCCGTAAGCCGGGGGAGCGGCACGGACACCACTGGTACGTGCCCAACGTCAATCGTACGAGCGAACTGCGCCATGTGCTCATCGACACCAACTACTGGAAGACGTTTGTGCACGCCCGCTTGAGCACGGCGCCGGGTGACCGTGGGGCCTTGACACTGTTTGGCAACTCACCCGCCCAGCACCGGCTGTTCGCCGACCATGTCGCGGGCAGCGAGACGTGGGTGCGCACCGAGGGGCATGGCCGGGTGGTGCAGGAGTGGTCGAGCCGACCGAGCAAGCCCGACAACCACTGGTTCGACTGCCTGGTCGGCAGTGCCGTGGCGGCGAGCATGTGCGGGGTGAGGTTCGGCGCGGAGCGCAGCGAAGGCCCGGCAAGGCAGTTGCTCCGACTCTCCGACCTCCAGAAGGGACGGCGTTAAGTGCGGCCATCCGAGCTACCCCGTCAGCGCGATCCCCAGCAGCGTGGCCTGCGCTGCCCGCGCTGTGGCTGCCGGCATCTGCCGGTGGTCTACACCCGTCCGAAGGTCGGCTACATCCTGCGCGTGCGGGCGTGCCGAAACTGTGGGGAACGACTATCGACGCGCGAGCGGGGGTAACGGTTTGCGTACGGGACAGTGATGTTCTAGCCCGCCAACAGCGATTGGCCGCCATCCTGAGCTAACTGCTCCGCACATTCGTAGTGCCAGTTGGTCTTTCGGCCAGGTGACCGGCAGATGAAACGGATCGCCGCGCAAGCGGGCGGAAGCGGCGGCCGCCTTCCGTTGAAAAACACAATCTTGCGAGTATTCACATGCGCCGTCAGCTTCAGGAACATCGGCAG
>SKPT01000209.1 GCA_007119405.1 Phycisphaeraceae bacterium | reverse complement strand
GGTGATCAGCACGGTGGTGCGCGTCGGCGCCACCGCCTCGACCAGGTCGTAGACGCGCTGCATGCGATGGTCGGCGCCGACGAGGTTCGCCAAGCCGAACCGCTCCGAGAGCTGGCTGCGCAGCGACTGATTCTCCGCGACCAGCACGTGCTGGTTCAGCGCCCGGCCGACCGCCAGGCGCAGCTCGTCGTGGACGATGGGCTTGGTCAGGTAGTCGGCAGCGCCGAGGCGGATGGCCTCGACCGCCGACTCGATCTTGCCAAAGTCGGTGATGGCGATGGGCACGAGCGAGGGGTAGCGCTTGCGCAGTGTGCGCAGCGTCTGCATCCCGTCGCTGCGGGGCATGTTCAGATCCAGCACGATGATGCCATACCCCCCGCCCCCGCCACCCGCGCCGCCGCCGGTTTCGAGCATCGCCAAGGCCTCGGCGGCGTCGTGAGCCGTGGCGGTGGCGTAGCCGGCTTCGGCGAGAAAGTCCGCCAGCGACTCGGCGACGATCGGATCGTCGTCGACAATGAGTATCCGCGCCTGCTCAAGCATGTCCGATAAGCCAGCTCCGGCACGTGACGTTGCTCCGCGGCAACGCTCCCACTGGCTTATCGGCACATCCACACGCGACGTTGAAAACCGGCAACATCGGCCACGCGGGCAACGGCCAACCCGTGCCGCGCGGATGAGTCCGAGAACCACGTCAATGCCGATGCCACGGCTTGTCGGGCCCAACCCCAAAGGACATCTCACACAATTCCCTTGCCCCGCGCCTCATAGAAATGCAACGCCATGCTCCCATGCACCTGCGAGCCCGGCCCTTCCCAGCCCGCCAGTTCCCCCAGTTCCACCCGCCTGGCGGTGCGCAGCACCATCACCCCATCCGTCACCATCACCGCCGCCAGCGCCTCGAGCATCGGCCGCAGCTTCTGCCAACCATCGGCGCGCTCCAGCAGCGCATAGGGCGGGTCGACGAACGCAACGGTCGCGGGCACGGCCGGCGACTCGCGCAGCGCCTCGTCGAGCCAGCCCGGCCTGGTCGCATCCGCCCGCCGCACCGTCGCCCGCTCGCCCATCCCCAGCGCGGCGAGGTTGCGCCTCAGCCGCTCGATCGCCTCACGGTCGCGATCGACGAACGTGGCATGCCGCGCCCCGCGCGACAGCGCCTCGAGCCCGAGCGAGCCCGTGCCGCAGTAGAGGTCCAGCACCGCCGCGTCCGCGATCAGCCCGCGATGGTCCAGCCGATCGAACAGGCTCGTCTTGACCCGGTCGGTGATCGGCCGCGTCGTCCTCGCGTCGCGCGGCCCGAGAATCCGCCGCCCACGATGCTCACCGGCAATGATCCGCATGCCCGCACATGGTAGGCCGCATCCGGCAGCCCTCGGCATGCCGTATTCCGCGCCCCGCTTCCGCATTCCGCATTCTGCATTCCGCATTCTGCATTGCTAAAGTGCCCCCCATGCCCAGGCCGACCACCCAGCGTCGCAAGTCCGCCGGCAACGGCCGCGCCGCCGCCGCCGACAAGTACCACCTCTACCAGCAGACCGTCCAGGAGGCCGACCACGAGGTCGCCTTCTTCGATCGGGTCTACCGGGCCGTGTTCAACCGCGCCCCCCGGGTCCTGCGGGAGGATTTCTGCGGGACCTTCGCCATCTGCTGCGAGTGGGCTAAGAAGCGCGGCCGGGTCGCGATCGGCATCGACAACGACCCGGAGCCCCTGGACTGGGGCCGCAGGCACAACCTCTCCAGGATCCCCGAAGCCGCCCAGCAGCGCGTCGAGCTGCGGCAGCAGGACGTGCGCAAGGTCGACGCCGGGCCTAAGGCCGACGTCCTGTCCGCCCAGAACTTCTCCTTCTGGTGCTTCCACAGCCGCCCGGAGCTGCTCGCCTACTTCAAGGCCGCCTATCGCAACTGCGCCAAGGGCTCGGTGATGGTCCTGGACATGATGGGCGGGCCCGAATGTCTCGAGGACGAGCACGTCGACGAACGCAAGTACCCCGGCTACAAGTACCTCTGGGAGCAGGCGCGCTTCGACCCCGTCACCTGCACCGGCACGTGGCACATCCACTTCCACTTCCCCGACGGCTCGAAGCTCGACCGCGCCTTCACCTACAACTGGCGCTTCTGGACCATCCCCGAGGTCCGCGAGCTGCTCGACGAGGCCGGCTTCGACGAGACCCACGTCTACTGGGAAGGCACCGACGCCGACGGCGAGGGCGACGGCAAGTGGCGCAAGGTCACCCGCGGCACCAACGACCCCGCCTGGATCGCCTACATCGTGGCCGTGAAGCGATAGCGGGCAGGCTGCCCCCCGCCCCCGTCCACACGCCCGGCCGTCCGGCCTATAATCTGCCCTGCTTGACCGGCTCGAACGTCGGGGCCACAACGGTGCGGTTCACTCGGCGGCCGCGTTGATGGTTGTTTTTGTCGTCTGAGCGAGGGCCTATTGCCATGTCAGATATCGACCAGGGCGAAGAGCTGCGGTTGGAAGGCCGAAAGATCCTTATCGTCGATGACGATTCCGAGGTGCGCGCCGCGATTGACCAGGCGTTGCAGGCCGAGGGGGCGCTGACGCAGACGTGCGGCGACGGCAACTCGGCGGTGCGCATCTGCGAGGCGGACCCGCCGGAGCTCGTGGTGCTGGACATGATGCTGCCCAAGCGCAGCGGGTTCCTGGTGCTGGAGAAGATCAAGCGGCTGGAGAGCCCGCCGCGCGTCGTCATGGTCACCGCCAACGAGGGCCGGCGCCACCAGCAGTACGCCGAGGCCCTGGGGGTCGACGGCTACATCCTCAAGCCCGTCCGGCTCGAGCGCCTCATCACGCTGGCCCAGGAGCTCTTCGAGGGCGAGCAGGTCGAGGGCGAGCAGGAAGAGGCCTGAGCCCCCCGCCACGCCTCCGCCACGCCCGGTCAACGCCCGTCCTGAGCCAGGCGAAGGTCGGGATCATCGCCTGCGACCGTGTGCGCACGTATGGGCCCCGCGTCGCCCATCCCGACCTTCGCTCGCCGACGCGCTCAGGACGGGCGTGATTGTCCAGCCCCGCCGTTTGCGGTATCCTCCACGGCCGTTGCTCCCCCGCAGTGAAAGGGTTGTGCGTGCGATACACGAGCCTGCTGACCGCCTGCTGTCTGGGTCTGGCCACCTTCAGCCTCGGTTGCGAGGAGCGGGTCGCCACGACCACGCGCACACTCATGGAAAGCCTCGACACCCTCGAGGCCGCGGAGCGCGGCTACGTGCCCGCCGAATCCGCCGAGCTGACCTACCACGCCTATCGCCTGAGCGTCTACGAGGACGTCGAGCCGGACCTGCGCAGGGTCGCGAGTGACGGCTCGCGTCGGGAGCAGGTGGTGGCCCACCGCCTGCTGGGGGACATCCACGCCAGCCGGGGCCGGGCCCAGGCCCGCCAGGCCCGGCACGAGGCCGCCGAGCTGGGCACGCGCACAAGCGTGCTGCTGGGCTACCTCGCCGCGGCGGACCGCGCCGCCGCCCGGGCCCAGCGCCTCGAGGGCACGTCGGAGCTGGTCATCGAGCAGCTCAACGAGGAGCTGCGCGAGCTGCGCCAGGAGCTCGCGCGGCTCGAGGCCGAGGAAGCTGAGCATCGCCAGAGCGTCGAGGCGTTGACGGCCGAGCGGGACCGCTGGCGTGAGCAGGCGGACGAGGCCTACGCCGAGGCCCGCCGCATCCGCGACCGCGCCTTTGTCGCCGACGGCGACGACCGCTACGAGCTCGAGACCGAGGCCGACGAACAGGAGCTCGCGGCCCACGGCCACGCCGCCGAGGCGGAGAAGATCGACGCCCGGCTGGACGTCGCCGAAGCCGAGGCCGCCCTGGCCACCGCGCGTCAGGGCCACCTCGAGGCGCTGATCGAGCAGTTGCAGGAGCAGATCCAGCGGGTCCGCGCCGGCGACCAGAGCCGGGCCGAGTCGCGTGAGGAGGCTCGCGCCGCCCTGGCCGAGGCCAACGAGGCGCTGGTCGAGGCGTTCCAGGACGTGCTGTCGGTGCACGAGCAGGCGGTGGTGCTGCCGCTTACCGCCGCGCGCGAGCAGCACCTGGCCGCCGCGATCGAGCAGTTCGAGAACGCCGAGCGCCACGCGGTGGACGCGGACACCGGCACCAGCGTGCTGTGGGAGCTTACCGACGCCTACACCGAGCAGCTCCGCATGATCGTCGAGGAGTCCGCGGCCGTCGGCCGGCTCGGCCGCATCACCGCCATCTTCGCCGGCTCGCAAGCGCCGGCTCAGCCTTTCGCCGAGGCCCTGGACCGCTTCAACGAGCAGCAGGACGATCTCTTCGCCGAGGCCCACCGCATCGAGCAGTTGCTGGTCGAGCGCATCGACGAACTGGACCAGCGTCCCGGCGCCGAGCGCCGGGCCCGCACCCAGCGGCAGCGCCTCGACGTCCTGATGAACCGTCTCGACGCCAGCGCCCTGCGCTGATCATGACCGAACCATCGCTTCGCTCTACCCACCCTACATCAATGCCGCAGCGCGTCGCGCACTGACAAGGCTGTCCTCAGCCTTGTCAGTGTCGGACGCCGGTTCAGTGGCACCCCCGCACAGCCACCCCACCACGGTCCGTTCAAGGCGCTCCACCTCGGCCGACACCCGATCCGCGCTCACAGCCGGCTGACCAGCAGCTCGCGCTGGAAGATGATCTCCTTGGGCAGGTCGCCGGCGAGCTTCAGGAACAACTCCTCCTGCGACACCAGCTCGCGCTTGAACTCCTCGGGGTCGATGGCCTGGAGCTTCTCAAACTCCGCCTCACCGAAGCCCTCGAGGCCTTCGAGGTCCATGTCCTTGGCCCGCGGCATCCAGCCCAGGTGCGCTTCGACCGCGTAGGCCTTGCCCTGGCATCGGTCGATGATCCACTTGAGCACGCGCATGTTCTCGCCGAAGCCCGGCCAGATGAACTTGCCGTTTTCATCCTTGCGGAACCAGTTGACGGCGAAGACGCGCGGGCAGTCCTTCATCTGCTTGCGCATCCGGAACCAGTGCCGGATGTAGTCGCAGATGTGGTAGCCGGTGAACGGCAGCATCGCCATCGGGTCGCGCCGCACGACGCCGATCTGCTGCCCCGAAGCCGCGGCCGTGGTCTCCGAGCCCAGCGTCGCGGCGACGTACACGCCGTGCATCCAGTTGAACGCCTGGTAGACCAGCGGGATCGCGGTGCTGCGCCGCCCGCCGAACAGCAGCGCCGAGACCTCCACGCCCGCCGGGTCGTTCACCGCCTCGTCGAGCACGGGGTTGTTCTCCATCGGCGCGGTGAAGCGGCTGTTGGGATGGGCGGCCGGCGTGTCCTTCTCGGGCGTCCAGGGGTTGCCACGCCAGTCGATGCACTCGGCCGGCGGCTCCTTGGTCTTGTCCTCCCACCACACATCGCCGTCGGGCAGCAGGGCGACGTTGGTGTAGATGGTGTTCTTCTGGATCGTCGCCATGGCGTTGGGGTTGGTTTTTTCGTTGGTCCCCGGCGCGACGCCGAAGTAGCCCGTCTCGGGGTTGATCGCCCGCAGCCGACCCGATTCCTCGTCGACCCACATCCAGGCGATGTCGTCGCCGACGGTGGTGATCTTCCAGCCGTCCTTCTGGTACTTCTCGGGCGGCACGAGCATGGCGAAGTTGGTCTTGCCGCACGCGCTGGGGAAGGCGCCGGCGACGTAGGTCTTCTTCCCGTCAGGCCCCTCGGCGCCGAGGATGAGCATGTGCTCGGCCATCCAGCGCTCCTGGCGTCCGATGAAGCTGGCCAGGCGGAGCGACAGGCACTTCTTGCCCAGCAGCGCGTTGCCGCCGTAGCCTGAGCCGTAGCTCCAGATGGTGTTGTCCAGCGGGAAGTGGCAGATGTAGCGGCGCTCCGGGTCGAGCTCGCCGAGGCTGTGCAGGCAGCGGGTGAACTCGTCGCTGTCGCCGAGCTGCTGCCAGGCCACCTCCCCCATGCGCGTCATGATGGACATGGACGCCGCCACGTAGAGCGAGTCCGTGAGCTGAATGCCCACCTTCGCCAGCGGCGAGCCGGCGGGCCCCATGACAAAGGGCAGGACGTACATGGTCCGGCCCTTCATGCAGCCGGCGAAGAGGTCGTTGAGCTTGGCGTAGGCCTGCTTGTCGGGCATCCAGTTGTTGGTCGGCCCGGCGATGTCGGGGCTGGGCCCGCAGATGAAGGTCAGGTGCTCGGTCCGCGCCACGTCGTTGGGGTCGGAGCGGTGCAGGTAGCAGCCGGGCAGCTTTTCCTGGTTCAGCCGGATGAAGACCCCATCCTCGACGCCCTGCTCGAAGAGGCGCTGGCGCTCCTCAAAGGTGCCGTCGCACCAGACCACCGCGTCGGGCTGGCAGTTCTCGACGGCCTCTTCGATCCACTGCCGCACGTGCCGGTTGGCAGGGGCCTGGGGGGTTTGAACCATCTGCCGGGCAACGCTCTGGGCCATCATTCGCTCCTTCGCGGCTTGGGCCGCCCCGTGGTTCTTACGCTTATCACAGCAGAATCCCCATAAACGGGCAGCAAACTCCCTTGATTTTTCCGGGAATCCCCACCCCCCGTTGCGTCGGACCAACTCCTTATTGGGGGCATACTTTACGCCCTCACAAGCCCCGGCTCCAACACGCCGGGCCGGATAATCTTCTCGCCCAACCGCTGGCCCGGCTACAATCGCGCCCGGCCCCCGACACCCGTTCAAATCACTCGCCTGCGCTCACCCCTGCTTCGAAGCCGCGCCCATGCCCCACGCCCGCACCGACGGTACCGCCCTGATCGACGCCGACCCCTGGCTCGAGCCCCACGCCGACGCCCTGCGACACCGCCACGACCATTATCGCCACACCCTCGCCCGCATCACCGACGGCGGCGACCTGCTCGGGCCCATCAGCCTCGGGCACCAGTACTTCGGCTTCAACCGCGGCGAGCACGAGGGCAAGCCCGGCCTCTGGTACCGCGAGTGGGCGCCGAGCGCCAAGAGCCTCAGCCTCGTCGGCGACTTCAACCAGTGGGACCGCGCCGCCCACCCGCTGACGCCCGACCCCTTCGGCACCTGGCACATCTTCATCCCCGACGGCCAGGGACTGGACCACCTGACCCGCGTCAAGGTCCACGTCGTCGACGCCCACGGCCAGGCGCGCGACCGCATCCCCGCCTACATCAAACGCGTCGTCCAGGATGAGTCCACGCACGCCTACGCCGGCCAGCTCTGGCAGCCGCCCCAGCCCTACCCCCTCAAGCATCCGCGTCCCACGCTCCACGCCGGCCTGCGCATCTACGAGGCCCACGTCGGCATGGCCCTCGAGGAGCCCCGCGTCGGCACCTTCGACGAGTTCCGCCGGCACGTCCTGCCCCGCATCGCCGACGCCGGCTACAACGCCATCCAGCTCATGGCCATCGCCGAGCACCCCTACTACGGCTCCTTCGGCTACCACGTCTCCAACTTCTTCGCCGTCTCCAGCCGCTTCGGCACACCCGACGAGCTGCGCCGGCTCATCGACGAGGCCCACGGCCTGGGCGTCGTCGTGCTCATGGACCTCATCCACAGCCACAGCGTCAAGAACGTGGACGAGGGGCTCAACCACTTCGACGGCACGCCCTACCAGTACTTCCACGACGGGCCTCGCGGCGAGCACCCGGCCTGGGACTCGCTGCTGTTCGACTACTCCAAGCACGAAGTCCTCCGCTTCCTCCTGTCCAACGTCCGCTACTGGATCGAAGACATCGGCTTCGACGGCTTTCGCTTCGACGGCATCACCTCGATGATGTACCTGGACCACGGCCTGGGCAAGCCGTTCACCTGCTACGACGACTACTTCGACGACAACGTCGACCGCGACGCCGTGGCCTACCTCCAGCTCGCCAACAGCCTCGCCCACGCCGTCGACCCCGACACCCTCACCATCGCCGAGGACGTCTCGGGGATGGTCGGCCTGGCGGCGCCGGTCGACGCCGGGGGCCTGGGCTTCGACTACCGCCTGGCCATGGGCGTGCCCGACTACTGGATCAAGCTGCTCAAGGAAAAGCCCGACGAGCAGTGGAACATGAACGAGATCTACCACACCCTGCTCAATCGGCGCTTCGGCGAGAAGCACGTCGGCTACTGCGAAAGCCACGACCAGGCCCTTGTCGGCGACAAGACCCTCGCCTTCTGGCTCATGGACCAGGAGATGTACTGGCACATGAACCGCGACAGCCGGAGCGTGGTCATCGACCGCGGCGTCGCCCTGCACAAGCTCATCCGCCTGGTGACCTTCAGCCTCGCGGGCGAAGCCTACCTCAACTTCATCGGCAACGAGTTCGGCCACCCGGAATGGGTCGACTTCCCCCGCGAGGGCAACGGCTTCTCCTTTCAGCACGCCCGCCGGCAGTGGTCGCTCGTGGACAATCCCGAGCTGCGCTACCGCGACCTGGCCGCGTTCGACAAGGCCATGCTCGCCGTCGATGAGCGCTTCCACGTGCTCGAGGACCCGCTGATCGAGCAACTGGCGGTGCACGAGCAGGACAAGCTGCTGGTCTTCCGCCGCGGGCCGCTGGTGTTCGTGTTCAACTTCCACCCCGGCCTGTCGCTGCCCGGCCAGCGCATTCCCGTGCCCGATCCGACCGACTACCGCCTCATCCTCGACGCCGACCACGAGCGCTTCGGCGGCCAGCAGCGCGTGGCCGCGGACATGACCTACCCCCGCCAGGACGTACCGATGTACGGCCGGGCGCAGTCGATCGAGCTCTACATCCCCGCGCGAACCGCCCAGGTCCTGGCGCCGACGGCGCTGGTACATTGAGCCTCCGGTTGCAGACGAGATCCTGCCATGACCGCTCCACCTGTCCCTGACATTCCGCAGCGCATCCTGCTCGGCCCCGGGCCTTCCGACGTGCCGCCACGCGTGCTCCAAGCCATGAGCCGGCCGACCATCGGTCACCTGGACCCGGTGTTTCTGGCGTTGATGGACCAGAGCCGGGCCATGATGCGGCAGCTCTGGCAGACGAGCCACGAGATGACCCTGGCCATGTCGGGCACCGGCTCGGCGGGCATGGAGACGTTGTTCGTCAACCTCGTCGAGCCGGGCGATCGCGTGCTGGTCGGCGTCAACGGGGTCTTCGGCGGGCGGATGAAGGATCTGGCCGAGCGTTGCGGCGGCGAGGTGCACGCGCTGGAGACGGCCTGGGGCCAGGCCTTCGAGCCGGGCGAGGTCATTGATGCGGTCAAGCGGCTCGAGCCGGCGCTGGTGGCCCTGGTGCACGCCGAGACCTCGACCGGGGCGCATCAACCGGTCGAAGGCATCGCCAAGGCGGTGCACGAAGTCGGCGGGCTGCTGCTGCTGGACTGCGTGACGAGCCTGGGCGGGCTGCCCGTGAAGATCGATGCATGGGGCGTGGACGCGGCCTACAGCGCCACGCAGAAGTGCCTGTCCTGTCCGCCGGGCTTGAGCCCGGTGACGCTCTCGCCCCGGGCGGTGGCGAAGCTCGAGGCCCGCAAGGGCAAGGTGCCGAGCTGGTACCTGGACCTGACGATGGTGCGCGACTACTGGGGCGAGGAGCGCACCTACCACCACACCGCGCCGGTCAACATGCTTTTCGCGCTCCACGAGGCGTTGCGGGTCGTTCTCGAGGAGGGGCTGGAGGCGCGGTTTGCCCGGCATCGCCAGATGCACGCGCTGCTGCGCCAAGGCCTCGAGGAGATGGGCCTGCGCTACCTGAGCCAGGCCGGGCACACGCTGCCGATGCTCAACTGCGTCGCGGTGCCGGAGGCGGTGGACGAGGCGGCCTTGCGCAGGACGTTGTTGGACGACTACGGGATCGAGGTGGGGCCGGGGTTGGGGGCGTTCAAGGGCAAGGCGATCCGGATCGGGTTGATGGGCCATGCCGCGACAAAGCGGAACGTGGCCCTCGTGCTCGCGGCATTGAAGGCGGCGTTGCCCGTGACGGCAGGCGTGTGAGAGCTTCTCGGTCATCGGGCGGTCAAGCCGTGGCACCCAACGCCGTGAGCTTTACGCGTGGTGGCGCTGATGTAGGGTGGGTAGACCGCAGCCATCGCTTCGCTCTACCCACCCTACAACACAACCAGAGTTCACGGCGTTGTGTGCCACCCGTCCCGGCGTGAATCCGTGCAGGGCGCTCTACCCGCCCGAGACCGGCGAGAGCTCAAACAGCGCCGTCGTGTTCGCCCTCGCCTCGACGTGCAGCTCGCGGCCATCCGTCGGCACCGGCTCGTCGCGCCACACGTCGCGTGCCCGCATCGGCCGGGGCAGGCGGAACGTGCACGGGCCGTCGGCGTGAAAGTACATGCCCAGGTAGCCGTCGCAGTGGAAGATCTGCCCGGGAAAATCGGTGTAGACGTGACACCCGGCGGCGGCCGCGGCGTTGCGCAGCAGCGGCGCGGGCATCAGCGGCGCGACGCTTAGCACGCTCACCCAATCGCCGCGATCCGCCACCGCCAGCCCGCCGCGGCGCTGCTCGCCATAGTCAACGCGGCCCAGGATCGTCCCGCCGTCGCGCACGAAGAAGCGCGGCGTGATGCTGAAGCTCTCGGGATAGTCCTTCAGCGCCGCGTGATGCTTGATCGTCGCGGCCGAAAGCTCATCGCCACCGGTGCCGTAGACGATCGGCCGGTCCACGCCGGCGAGCAGCGGATGATCGCCCGGCTCGACGCGCACGTTCAACTCACCCGCGTCGAGCGTGCAGTCGCATTGCAGCCCCGTGATCGCGCTCATCCGCGCCAGATCAATGCCCCGGCCGTGACACACGCCCGGCGCATGGTTGAACAGCACGTGATTGCCGTCGCGGCAGGCGTGGCGCTTCAGCGCCGCCCACTGCTCGTCGCTCAGGCTCACGCAGCTCGGCAGGATCCACAGCCGATACGGCCGCGTCTCGTCAACGCTCAGCCGGTGCAGGTCGTCGATGAGCAGGTCGTCGTAGTCCAGGCCCATGCGCTCCAGGTGGAACTGCTTGAACATGGAGATCAGCGGCGTCAGCAGCGGCTCGCTCTCGCGAAAGTGGATCGCCTCGGCGGGGTTGAGCACCACCGCCACCTCGCGGTTGTTGCCGCCGGCCGCCAGCGCGTGGCGTCGCGCGACGCCCAGCGTGTGGCGCAGATGCGCCACCAGCCGCGGGTCGTCGTACATGCCATGCGTCAGGTCCATGTACCAGGCGGTCGCCCCCTGCGTGATGGTGCGCGCCAGGTCGCGTCGCATCAGCTCGGCGGTGGCGTCGGCGTCGGCGGGGACGTTGTCGCGCGGGCTGGGCCAGCTCGGCTTGAGATGTGTCGAGCCGTCGAGCTCGTGCACGTACTGCTTGCCCCGGCGGATCATCGTCGCCACCGGCGCCTGCCCGGAGACCACGCCGCCGACTTGCCGGAACGAATAGTGAAACGGCGCGATGATGGCATCGACGTCGGGGCAGTCGGCGACCATGTCCAGGTGCAGGTGGCCGGACCGGCTCTGCGTGACCTGCGGCTGATGGTGCCAGAGGTAGCCGTAGAACGCCAGCACCGCCTTGCGATGCGCGCAGCCGAGCTTGGTCATGCGCGCGAAGTGCACCAGCGTCTCGGCCGTCTGGCGGTTGAACGCGTCGAGGAAGTCGATGACGTGGCGCTCGGCCTGGGCGTCGCGCAGGTGGCCGTGACGCGCCCCGTTGCGCTCGGCGACCCCGGGCAGCGGCACATCCTCGAAGCGCGCGTGCTCCCGGCCCCACGCCGCGTTGAGCGCGGCGATGCGGCCATACTTGCCCGCCAGGTAATCCGCCCACGCCGCACGCATCGGCGGCGAGTAGTCGTCGAGGTGGTCCGGCCCGGCGTTGGCGCCATAATTGAACCAGTGGAACCACTCGCCGCACGGCCCGCCGCCGGGCACGTACGCCGCGACGTTCTCGCCCCACCGCCGCTCGATGCGCGTCACCACGCGGCGCAGCGCCTCGCCCGCCTGCTCGCGCCACAGCCGCGAGGCGAACGACGGCTCAACGCTGAGGTGCCCCGTCTCCACGCCGCGGTTCGTCTGCACGTGCTCGGTCGGATGCTCCGCGCACCACCACAGGCCTTGCCGGGGCCTGGGCCGGGCCTGGTCATACTCCATCCAGAAGCGCACGATCAGCAGCGCGTCGGGCTTCTGATCGAGGTAGGACGCGATGCGGCGGTCGGTTTGCGCATAGTCGTACGCATCGGGCCCGACCCAGCCGTGCGGGGTGAGCGGGTGGGTGTCGAAGATGTCGAACCCGGCGTCGATGAAGTTGCCCATGAACGCCGGCGGTGTCGAGCAGAAGATGCCCGGGTGCGGCCGATCGTTGACCCACAGCCGCGGCCGGCCATGCTCGTCGCTGGCCAGTTTCGTTTCCATTGCCCGCTACCTCTTGGCGGATACGGTGCCCACGGCCGCGTCGGCGCGACGCTCAACGCTCCGTCGCGCGGGCCCGTCGTGCCCGCGCTCCCCGATCAGAACCAGCGAATTCAGATTAGCGCACGGTTGGGCGAGGTGCAACCGGCAATGCGGGGGCGCCGACGCGGTCGCTTCCATGATGATGGATCAGTGCCCGCTGGCGCCTGGGCTCGGCGCCGGCTCGGCCTGGGCGGGCATCGGCCAGGCCCGACGGAGCAGTTGCACGGTCGTGGCGGCCTCGTCAGGCCCGACGTCGAACGCCTCGCCATGGCGCAGCGCCGTGTAGTAGCGATCCAGCAGCCCGGCCAGGCTGCCGGGCGGCGCGAT
>SKPT01000044.1 GCA_007119405.1 Phycisphaeraceae bacterium | reverse complement strand
GCCGTAGTACGCGGCCGTGGTCCGACGGATCTCGCGCTCGGTCGCGCCGTCGACGCCCACGTCCACCGCCCGGCTACCGAGGAACGGGTGGTCGAACACCGGCTCATCAACGAAAGGCTCGACGCGCTCGAAGTAGTAGGCGAGCTTCTCGTGCGGCGTGATGTAGGGGTAGTGCGGCTGAAGCAGGCTGAGCTTCAGCAGCAGCGGCCGGGTGGGCGTGGCCCGGTCGTACGTCATGTCGACGAAGTAGTCCTCGACGAAGGCGCACGCCGCCTGCGTCGCGTGGCGATCAAAGCGCTGATTGCGGCTGTCGGTGTCGGCGCGGGTGCGGTGGATCTCGGCGAGGTCGGACCACTTCCACCGCGCGTGTCGGCCCGGGCCGCCGTGCCGCTGGAACGCCGCCTCGTCCTTGCCGTCCAGGAAGCGATCGTCGACGAACATGTCCGGCGCGAAGCGCTGGCCCCAGCCCTGCATCTGGTCGTTGCCCACGTGGTGCAGCTTGCCGCAGCACGTCGCCCGGTACGCGTACTGCCTCAGCCGCTTGGCGAACGTCATCGCTCCCGGGGCCAGGTCCTCGCCGAAGCGCTCGACGCCGCAGGTGCGCGGCAGTTGCCCGGTCATCATCGCCTGCCGGCCGGGGATGCAGATGGGCGACGGCGCGTAGGCGTTGCGGAACACGACGCCCGTGCGCGCGAGCTCATCCATCACCGGCGTGCGGATCACGCCGTTGCCCTCGTAGCCGGTGACATCCGGCCGATGCTCGTCGGACATGAGAAACAGAATGTTCGGCGGCATGCGTCGCTCCAGAAGGATTCACCACAGAGGCACAGAGAAGAGAAAGGACAAGCCACAAATGAACACGAATGAACACAAATAAGAAAAGGAAGAAGATGAGGAAACCAGGAAACCAGGAGAAAGGCAAGGGCGCGTGCGCTTCGTTCCTGGTTCCTTTCCTGCCTTCCTGGCTTCCTTATCTCTCTTTAATCGTGTCCATTCGTGTTCATTCGTGGCTCATCTCTTCTCTGTGCTCTCTGTGCCTCTGTGGTTATTTCTCATCGATCGAACTGCGCGTCAAACGCGATCTCGCTGCGCTCGAAGTCCATCCCGCGGATGTACTGGCAGGCCTCGGTCGCCCCGGCCTCGCGGTCCATGCGCGAGTCCTCCCACTCGATGCTCAAGGGCCCGTGGTAGCCGATGTCGTTCAGCGCCACGATGATCTGCTCGAAGTCCGTGTCGCCCCGGCCCACGGAGCGGAAATCCCAGTACCGGCGATGGTCCGCGAACTCGGTGTGCCCGCCGAAGACACCCACCGTGCCATCGCCCTTGCCCCACCACGCGTCCTTCATGTGGGCGTGGTAGATGCGGTCCTTGAACTCGTAGATGAAGCGCACGTAGTCCACGTGCTGGTAGCCCAGGTGCGACGGGTCATAGTTGAACCCGAAGCGCTTGTGCCCGTCCACCGCCTTGATGGCGCGGGCGGCGCTGGCGATGTCAAAGGCGATCTCCGTCGGGTGCACCTCCAGCGCGAAGTTGACGTTCTGCTTGTCGAACGCGTCGAGGATGGGCTTCCATCGCTTGGCGAAGTCGGCGAAGCCCTTGTCCAGGTACGCCTGGCTGGTGGGCGGGAAGGCGTAGAGCGCGTGCCAGATGGATGAGCCGGTGAACCCGTTGACCACGGCCGGGCTCTTGCCCCAGTCGTTGTTCGGCCCCAGGCCGTCGGGCTTGGCGTCCATGAACTTGCGCGCCGCCTGGGCCGTCTCGATCATGCGCTGGGCGGCGCGTTGGCGTACGGCCTCGGGCTCGCCGTCGCCATATACCTCCTCGGGCAGGATCGCGGCGTGGCGCTCGTCGATGTGGTCGCACACCGCCTGGCCGACGAGGTGGTTGGAGATGCTGTAGCACGTCAGCCCGTGCTCGGCGAGCGTGCGCCAGCGGGTGGTGACGTAGCCGTCATCCTTCAGCGCCTGGGCGACGTCGAAATGGTCGCCCCAGCACGCCAGCTCCAGGCCGTCGTAGCCGAACTCCGCGGCCTTTTCGCACATGGTCTCAAACGGCAGGTCGGCCCACTGGCCGGTGAAAAGCGTGACGGGTCGGGACATCGTTCGCCTCCTTGTCGTGGCGGATCGCATGATGCACAAGCTCGCCGACGCCGCCGCGCCGGCGGGCGTAGTGTCCACCGGGCGGCGTCGCTTGGCAAGTCCGCGGCCCTGGCAGTGCGTCACGCCCGACACGGCGTCGGGTGGCACGGACAAGCCCCGCAGACTTTGCTTGTCCGCGGCGCCCTGATCGGTGCACATGAATGGGAAGGGCGATCGCGCGGCATATCGTGGCCCGCCGCCAGCAGGACGCACCCTCCCCCAGCCCCCCCGAAGGGAGGGGGGGCCGGAAGCGCCGTCACGCGCCCAAGCGCCCACCGCCCCCGCCCCTCTGCCCCGTGCCTTCGTGCCTTCCCCTCACCCCTCCTCCAGCACCATCGGCGGCCGCGGCGCCTCGCGCAGCACCTCGGTCAGCCGGCCGCGCCTGATGATCTCGTGCCCCTTGCCCCCGCGCGAGACCACCTTGTACTTGGCGGTGTTGATGCGCTGCTCGCCGCCCAGGCTCGTCCTGACCGTCAGCGTGTCGCGATCGTCCACAGCCGTCTTGAACCCCAGCAGGCGATCGCCCTTGGCGAGCTTGACGAGCTGCACGCCCTTGCCCGCGGACGAGAGGTAGTTGATCTCCTCGGCCGGGGCGAGCAGCGCCCGCGCCTCGCGTGACACGGCGATCACCGTCTCCGAGCCGTCGATCGTCTCCACGCCCAACACCTCCGCGCCCTTGGCGGGCCGGGCGAAGCGCCGGCCGGTGCGCGTCGAGGGCTCGACGAACGCGGCCAGGCCGAAGCGCAGCGCGTAGCCGTCGCTGGACACCGCCAGGGCGTGGATCGGCGGGGCGTACTCGCTGCCCGCTTCCTCGGCGATCTCGCCGACGACGCGCCCATCGAGCGACACGGCCGCGACGATGCGCTCGCCATCCTTGAGCTTGAACAGCTTCTGGATCGGCTCGCCGTAGCCCGTCGTCGCGGGGATGTCGGCGATGCGCGCGGTGTAGGCGGTGCCGAAGTTGCTGAAGAACACGGCCGTGGCGCGCGTCGAGCCCGCCACGCACGCCAGCACCGCGTCGCCCTCGCGCAGGCGCGTCGCGGCCGGGTCCTTGATCTCCTTCTGCCGCTTGACCCACCCGTCGACCGTCACCAGCACGTGGGCGTCCTCGGCGACGATGAAGTCCTCCTCGGAAAAGCTCGGCTCATCCTCGCCGGCCTCGATCTCCGTCAGCCGCCTGGCCTTGAGCTGCTTGCGCAGGGCCTCGAGCTCGTCGCGCACGATCGCCCAGCGCCCCGTCGCGGCCTCCTCGTCCAGCAGCGTGCGGATCTCCTTCGCCCGCGCCTGCTTCTCCGCGAGCTCCTCGAGCACGACCTTGATCTCCAGCCGCGCCAGGCGATACAGCCGCAGCTCCAGGATCGCGTCGATCTGCTC
>SKPT01000289.1 GCA_007119405.1 Phycisphaeraceae bacterium | reverse complement strand
GCCGTGGGCGTACGCGATGATGCAGGCGCAAGGGGTTCGAGCGCACCCCCACCCAACCTCCCCCGGGGGGGAGGGGCCGGAATGTGCGATCACCCACTCACCCCGCCACTCACTCCGCCGCGCCGCGCGCATGCTCGCGTCCGCGCACCAGCAGCTTGATCGGCACCTCGCTGTGCGGCAGCAGCTCGTGGAAGCGGTTGATCAGGAACCGCTGGTAGTTGTCGTCGACCAGGTTCGGATCGTTGACGAACAGCGCGATCGTCGGCGGATGCGTGTCGACCTGCGTCGCGTAGTACACCCGCGCCCGCCGACCCTTCTGCGGCGCCGGCCCGCGCTCGCCCATGAGCCGCTCCATCACGTCGTTGAGCTCGGCCGTCGCCACCCGCACGCCGGCCTGCTCGTGCAGCGACAGCGCCGTCTCCAGCAGCTCCGCCATCCCCTCGCCCCTGGCGCCGCTGACGAAGGCGATGGGCGCGAACGACAGGCCCTTGAGCGCGTTGTCCAGGTACTCGACGTACTGCTCCTGCGTGTACTCGGCCTCGGCCAGGTCCCACTTGTTGACCACGATGATCGTCGGCCGATGGTGCTTGAGGATCTCGTGGGCGAGCTGGCGATCCACCTGCGAGACGGGCTCGGCGGCGTCGATCACCAGCAGGCACACGTCCGCCCGGCGGACCGAGCGCAGCGCGCGGTGATGCGAGTAGTACTCGATGTCGCTGTCCACGCTCTTGCGCTTGCGCAGCCCGGCGGTGTCGATGGCGACGTAGGCCTGGCCCTGGTAGTCGAAGCGCACGTCCACGGCGTCGCGTGTCGTGCCGGGGATCTCCGAGACGATCACCCGCTCGTCGCCGGCCAGGGCGTTGACGAGCGTGCTCTTGCCCGCGTTGCGCTTGCCCACGATGGCCAGCTTGATGCCCGCGGCCGCGTCGCGTTCAAAGCGCGAGAAGTCGAGGCGCTCGCGGATCGCCCGGTACAGGTCGAAGCGGTTGTGCCCCGTGGTGGCCGAGACCATCACCGGCTCGCCGAAGCCGAGCTTCAGCGTCTCGAACGCGTCGGACTCGTGCTTCGCCTCGTCGACCTTGTTGGCCACGAGCACGACGGGCGTGGCGCGGGCATCGCCCTCGCGCAGCAGCCGGGCCACCGTGTGATCCAGCGGCAGCAGGCCCGCCTGCGCGTCGACGACGAACAGGACCAGGTCGGCCTCGGCCAGGGCCTGGGCGATCTGGCGCTCGACGTCGGCGGTCAGTGCGGTGTTGTCGTGCATCCCGTAGCCGCCGGTGTCGATCACCTCGACCGTCTCGTCGCGCTCGTCCGGGCCGTCGGCGGGAATCTCGACGTCGGTGGCGACGCGGTCGCGCGTCACCCCGGCGGTCGGGTCGACGATGGCGACGCGGCGGCGGGCGAGCATGTTCAGCAGGCTCGACTTGCCGACGTTGGGCCGGCCGACGATGGCGATGCGCGGGAGCATGACGAAAGTGTAGCGATTGGCGGGCGTGAATTGCCGATCGTCGTTGGAGCGTCCTGAATCCATTCGTGGCGGGTGCCACTGACAAGGCCGTCTTCGGCCTTGTCGGTGCCGGTTGGCGTGACGGGTCCACGACGCCGATCCGCACTGACAAGCTCCGCGGACTCCGCTTGTCAGTGGCACCGGCTCTGCTACGAATGGCTTGAAAGCGACGGCGAACGCCTCAGGCGCCGAACCCAATCGGCTGGTGGCTCTTACGTCCCGTGCAGCGCTCGCCACTTCGTCATTGCCTCGGGCTCGCGGGCGTACAGCGGCGCGAGCGTCGCGGCGTCGGCGAAGCCGCCCGCCTGCGCCAGGGCGCGCCCCAGGCGCCACACGGCCGCGGCCCGCACCCGCGCCAGCTCGACCGGCAGTGCATCCACGCGATCCTGCACCGCGGCGTCCAACGCCGGCAGCGGATCGCCCAGCAGCGCGAGCCTCGGCATGTCGGCGAGCTCGATCAGCTCGTTGATCGTGCGCAGCGCCGGCGGCGCCAGCGGCGTCATCGCCTCGCCGTGCCGCTCGTACACCCTGCTCCAGAGTCGGTCGCGCTTGAGGTTGAGCCCGACGGCGACGCGATCGACGTCCGCCGGGGCGTTGAGCGCCAGTGCGTCGAGCGTGGGTACGGCCACGAGGCGCGTGTTGTGCGCGAGGGTCAGCATCTTCGCCGCCGCCACCGCGACGCGCAGCCCGGTGAACGAGCCGGGCCCGATCGAGAGGTAAAGCTCCGCCACGTCGGCCGGGGCCACGTCGTGGGCGCGGCACAGCGCGGCCAACCCGGCGACCAGAGCGACGTTGTGGCGCTGATGCTCGCCCAGGTCGCGCTCGGCGATGAGGGTGTCGCCGCGCCCCAGCGCGATCGCACCCGCCCGGCCGGAGGTCTCGATGGCGAGGTTGTGTCCGCGCGGCGTCGACATGCCTGGATTGTAGGTTGCGGCACGATACCGTTAACCGTCGCTCGGAGAGCGACGGCTAACACAAATCGCGGTGTGCACGTACGTCACGCGACCCGGTGCTGCGGGCAATGTAGGGTGGGTAGAGCGAAGCGAAACCCACCGGTTGGGGCGACGATTGACGGCAGTCGCGGTGGGTTTCGCTTCGCTCTACCCACCCTACGGCGAAAGGCGCTCCCCCTCGGCTCAATCATCGAGTTGCAGCACCTGCTCCTCCGCGTGGTAGCTGGAGCGCACCAGCGGGCCCGACTCAACGTGGCGAAAGCCCAGCTTCTCGCCCAGCCGCTTGTAGTGGGCGAACTGCTCCGGCGTGACCCACCGGCTGATGGGCAGGTGATTGCGCGTCGGCTGAAGGTACTGGCCGATCGTCAATATGTCGCACGTCTCATGCACGCCCGGGTAGGTCGCGTTCGGGTACGACCCCGCCGCGATGCGCTGCGACGCGTCGGCGGGCGCGGCAGGGCGGTGATGATCCCAGTGCGGGTTGGAATGGTCGATCAACTCCCCGCCGCGCTTCAGCCGCTCGGGGGCCTCGTTGGGCCGGCCCGTGCCCGCGACGGCGTGCAGCGACTGGCCCAGCCCGGCGCCCACGTCGCAGTGGCGGTTGGGATCTGGCGGCGTCAGGTGGTCGACCACGTTCGTCGCCGGCACGTCCGCGCTCACGCCCGCGACGCGTGTGCCCCCGACGAGGTCGAGCATGAGCTGCTCGATCTCATCATCCGTCTCGCCGATGCCCACCATGATCCCCGTCTTGACGGTCAACCCCTGGGCCTTGGCGCGGCGGAGCAGCTCGATGGATCGCTCGTAGCGCGCCTGCGGGCGCACGACCGGGTAGAGGCGGGCGACCGTCTCCATGTTGTGGTTGAGGATCTCGGGGCGCTCGTCGAGCACGATCTGCAAGGCGTCCCAGTCGCCGCAGAAATCGGGGATGAGCACCTCGACGCTCGTGGCCGGGCTCTGCCGGCGTATCTCGCGGATGGTCTCGGCCCAGATCTCGGCCCCGCCATCGGGCAGCTCGTCGCGGTTGACGCTGGTGATGACCAGGTGCTTGAGGCGCATG
>SKPT01000478.1 GCA_007119405.1 Phycisphaeraceae bacterium | reverse complement strand
TACTCCTCGCCGTCTGCGTCCGCGTCCGTGCTGCGGCGTAGATCTGGGTGGAGCACCATCTGCCGCGTTGATCGTCCAGGGGAGGTCGACGGGCGTTCGATGAGGCGCAGCCAGTTCCGGTCGATGAAGTACTGGAGGAGGCGTTCAGCCGTCGCCGTGTTCGGCACACCCTTGACCCTGGTGACGAGGGTGTGGGTGGCCTCACCGTGGAGGTCGCCCTTCTCGAGTTGGCGTGCGATGGACTCGATCACGGCATGTTCGGGGTGCAGGTGTAGGCCGTACGTCAGGCGCGCATGCTGGAGGAAGTAGTCCATGAGCGCCGTGGCGCGCTGAACTGTGAGGAGCGTCACCTGGGGAGCCGGTGCACCAGTCGTTGCGTCGATCAGATGCAGGTTCAGGGCGACGCGTCCAGCGGCTTCGGCCGTCTTGCCGAGATGAGCAGCGTACAGATGGCGACCGCGCTTCACGGCTTGCTTGGCGGCGTCCTGGAGCCGTCGGCGGTATGCGGTCATGTGCTCGTAGGCATCGTCGGTGAGCGTGAAGACCTCGGGCGCACCACCGTCGTCGATGGCCGCTTGACGTTCGCTGGCACGTCGATCGAGTTGCACGAAGGCGTTGCGGGCGCGCTGCTGTGCTGCCTTGTCCGGCGCATGGTCGGAGTCGTAGTCGAGGTCGTCGATGTGGACCCAGACCATGAGCTGCAGGCGGGCGAAGAAGCCGTCCGCGCCGTTCGCGGAGTTGAGCTTGGGCATAGCGGCTCGGAGCGCCGCTGGTTGAATGCCACCGACCAGACTGAGTGTGGCAGCCTTGATGTGGGTGGTGCCGCGCCCTACGCGGTCCTCGGTGATCGGCAACCCGTTCCATGCCTGTAGAAGAAGTGTGCGCATGGTCTCGAAGCCCTGCTTCGACATCTGCATGAAGAGCGTGTTGAGTTCGTCGTGCTGGTAGAGGAGGCCCCTGGGGTTCTCGGCGAGGCGCTGAGTGAGCGCTTCGGGTGTGGCGTTGCTGACCTGGAGACGTGGTGCTGGCGGATCGAGCTTCGCCTGCTCCTCTCGGAGTTCGCGGTGCTGGTCCGTCAACTTGGTCACCTCGATCGGGTCGTTGCTCTGCTGGGCGGTCTGCAGGGCCTTCTTCACTCCCTCGATACGGGCCTCCAGGGTTTGCAGATCGCTGCATCGTCGGAGGCGCTCAGCGTCGTGCTCGGCGAGTCGTTGCTGCTCGAGCTCCATGAGGAAGGTGGTGCCGGCGGCGATCGCTGCGGTCTTCTTGGTGCTCGGTTCGCCGACGTTCGCGCCGTACAGGTTGGCGGGAACGCGGAACGCCGTGTCTTGGCGCTTCATCTGGAGTCGTGATGTGGCCCCGGTCAACGATGCCGCCGAGATCAGCGTGGGGACGAGGATTTGCTCGACGGGCACGCCGAGCCGTTGGGCGGTGTCGACACAGTAGTCCCGGAGGGCGGCGGGGATCAGCGTGACGTCGAGGGGGCCTGGCTTGGTCGGTGCGGTGCCGAGCGGTTCGCGGTCCGGCCACGGTTGAGTCGAAGCTTCGACGCTCTGTGGCCTGGTGGTCGGGGTGGGTGCTGTCAGAGTGGTCGTGGGGGTGTGGGGCATCAGTTCTTCCCGATCTCGCGGTGCGGCCAGTCGGTGAGCTCGCTTGCAGGAATAAGGCGCTTGCGCTCTCCGATCTGGATGCTGCGGATGCGTCCGTCGCGGACGGCGTCGCGGATGGCGTTGATGCCGAGAGCGCCGTTGAGGTGGTGGTGGAAGGCCTTGATGGTCAGGAGCGGAGGTAGTGCGACTTCGCTGGGAGGTGCTTGGAGCTGCTGCTCGAACATGTGGTGTCCTTTCGGGGGGTGTGGTTGTGCGGTGGAGGAGCGGGTTGGGACTGCGTGTGGTGGCGATCTGGGCATGGCGTCCTCTCGAGCAAGCAGCTGGCCCGACCGGTGAAGGTCGGACCAGCTGCCTGTGGGGGATGTTGTGGCGCGTTGGCGAGAGCCACGTCTCGCCGTGCGCGTGTCTCCATCGTTGCAGGGGGTGCCCCGTAGGGCCCAGCCGGGCGTTTTGGCCTGTTGCCGCATCAGCACGAAACACACCGAAACTGGCACTTTTCGCGTCAGGTGTGGGGATCAGTGTTGATATGGCGTATATTTGTGTTGATGCGCCGGCACACTAATCGGCGCTCCCGATTTCGCCAAAATGCTCTATTCGTGTTGAAGAGCCGCGTACATGTGTTGATGACGCACGCATGTGTGTTGAAGTAGGCTGATGGCGTGTTCTGGCCTTCGCCCTGTGGTGATCCCCCGGTTCAAGGCTGTCCGTACGCTGCCTGGCTCGCCGCCCCCCTGGCGCCATTGCCGAACATCCAGCGCTTCGGTCGTGATCGGAATGGTCGGAACCGGTACCGCTGTGGCCTGGAGGGTTGCCGGCGCACCTTCATGCGGCCGCCGCACCGGTCAGATCGGATCGGCTTCAAGGCGTACATGCGCGTCGAGGTTCACCTTGCTCGAATCGGTCGGCGCCGCGAGTCGCTGGCGACCATCGCTCGCCGGCTCGGTGTTGCGCGCAACACAGTGGTGAGATGGGATCAAGCACTGCGCGACGGCGTCGCGGCTGGGTCACCGCTTGCCGTACCGGGTGGGGCAGACCTTTGGGCCGGGCGTCTTGCCCGGCTCGTGCAGGCACGCGGTGAGGCGCCGTACGTGATCGCGCCGATCGACGAGGAGTGGTTCGTTCAGGCGTCCGTCGGTGAGATGCGGCACTACGTCGGCCCGAGGGAGTTCAGGTCGCGGGCCGATCTACTGGCGCTGCTCGACTGGCTCTCCGATCGAACGGTGCCGATGGTCGAGCGCAACCCGAGGCTGCAGGCTCTTGGCGAGCATCTCCGTGAGGCGTTCCATGAGGATCTCAAGCTGACGCCAAGACCTGGGGCGCCCAAGGCAGCGCTCAGCGCCGCACGTTAGCTGGGTCTGCCGCGGGAGGCGTTCGATCGCCTCCCATCCCGCCCCCATGCACGGGTTTCGGCTCGCACGACGTTGTTCACGGTGCCTGTTGGCGTGAACGGGATGTCTGGTCATTTCGCGCATCGCGCCGTGCGGCTTGCCACACGATGGCGGCGTCGTCAGCTGGGAGGTCGGACAGGTCGTCGATGGGCCGCTTAAGGATGAGGCGGGCGTACACGGTGTGGTGACGTTGGGGGATGCCGGCGCTCTCAAGGGCCTGGTGCATGCGCGCAGCGCGATCCGCGCCGATGCCGGCGTTGCCGTTGCTCGTCTTGCGGTCGCCGCTCGACGTCGCGGCCGATGGGGGCGTGGGCTGTGGCGCTGTGATCTTGCGGGTGTTGGCGTCGTAGTCGCACCAGGTGGGCGCGATGGCGTACAGGTAGCGGCCGAGGCCGAACTTGGCGCAGGCGCGCTTGAAGGCCTGCGCTTCGGCGCTGGTGCCGGCGATCGCGTCGGGGCTGTCGCTGGCCTCGCCGGTGCTGCTTCGGGTGACGCCGTGGATGGTGAGGCGGCAGATGATGCGGTG